>JALFIM010000017.1 GCA_022775985.1 Prevotella sp. | reverse complement strand
AGCCGCGCCACGAGTGCCTGCTTGTCGGAGGGCCTCACCTGGCTCTGGTAGTGGCTGATGCCCGCCTTCTGTGCCCAAAAGCGTGCCGCGCTGTCGCGGTCGCCGCTCATCATGTACACCTCTATGCCCTGCCGCCGCAGTGCGGCCACGGCCTCGGCGGCGTGCGGCTTGAGGGTCTCGCGGGCCTCGGGCGGCAGAGTGTCGGCACGGGTGAAGTCGATGTCGGCGTTGGGTATGGTGAGAGTGCCCGTCTTGTCTATGACGAGCGCGTCCACGCGCCGCATGCTCTCAAGTGCCGCCGCGTCCTTGATGAGCACCTGCCGCTGCGCCGCCTTGCCTATGCCCACCATCAGGGCGGTGGGCGTGGCCAGCCCCATGGCGCACGGACATGCCGTGACGAGCACCGCCACGGCGGATATTATGGCGTGCGGCAGGGCTGCGCTGCCGCCCACGGCCCACCACACCACGAAGGTGACGAGGGCTATGGCCGCCACCACGGGCACGAACACCATGGCCGCCCTGTCTACCACCCGCTGCACGGGAGCCTTGCTTCCCTGCGCCTCCTGCACCATGCATATGATCTGCGCGAGGGCCGTGTGCTCGCCTATCTGGCGTGCCTTCATGCGCAGCTTGCCCTGGCTTGGTATGGTGCCGGCCAGCACCTCGTCGCCCACACGCTTGCACGCGGGGGTCGGCTCGCCGCTTATCATGGACTCGTCCACGTATGCCGCGTCGGAGGTCATGAAGCTCTCGGCGGCCGTCACCACCCCGTCTACGGGTATCTTCTCACCGGCCCGCACCTCCAGTATGTCGCCCTTGGATATGGTGGCGATGGGCACTTCGGTTAGCCCCGCGCCGTCTACGAGGCGTGCCGTGCGCGGCTGCATGCCCATGAGCTGCCGTATGCTCCCGGCGGTGCCGTCCTTGGCCTTCTCCTCAAGGCAGCGGCCCGTGAGCACGAAGGTTATTATCATCACCGAAGCGTCGTAGTATGTGTGCCACTCTATGCCGCGGCTGCCCCACACGCTGTCGCCCCAGAAGGTGTTGAAGAGGCTGAAGCCGAAGGCCACGAGTGTGCTCATGGCCACGAGTGTGTCCATGTTGGCGGTGGCGTGGCGCAGTTGCCGCCATGCCGACAGGTAGAACTGCCGTCCGCAGTAGGCCATGTTGAGCAGCGCGATGATGAGGCACGTCTGGTTGACCAAGGCGTCGCCCGCCGGCGTGGCGGGCGCAATGTGTACCCACCGCATGCCCACGGCCATGGTGGCTATGGCGAAGAGCCACGACAGCATGGTGAGGCGCTTGAGGCGGACGAAGGCGCGGCGGTTTATCTCCTCGGCGCTGCGCCCAGTCTCTATGACGAGGTCGTAGCCGGCCTCGCTTATCTCACGCTTCATGTCGGCGAGCGACACTGCTGACGGGTCGTACTCCACGGTGGCGGTGCGCGTGGCGAGCGACACCGCCGCCGAGCTCACGCCGTGCATCGCCGCGAGCTTGCGCTCCACGTTGGCAGAGCATGCCGAGCATGCCATGCCTATCACAGGTATTGTCTGTTTCATTGTATTGCAGTTGTGCTATAAATCCTTGTTGAGACGGTACACCTTGAGGCTGCGTACCTTTATGTCGTTGCCCCAGAGCTTGTAGCCCTCCGGTGACTTGCGGTCGGCATCGCGTGCGAACGACAGCGAGAGCATGCCGCCGTCGGCAAACACCTCCACCACGCGGCGGTCTACGTACACGTCGGCGCTGAGAGTCATGCTGCCGGGCTCTTCGGGCGAGTAGAACGTGCCGTTGAGGGTGTTGGCGTTGAGGTCGTAGTCGATGATGCGCTCGCCACGGAAACGCAGTCCCGCGCTGGTGGCGTAGGTCATCTCCAAGGTGAGGCTTATGCGCAGCACGTCGGAGTCGAACCCTGCGAGCATGGCGTTGGCCTCATCGGCGGTCATGTCCTCGCCGCTCGCCGCCAGTGTGAAGAGCCGCTCCACCTCGCGTGCCGGGCGGCTGAGCAGACGGTAGCCGCCGTGCGAGGTCTGCAGGAGCTGCTCCTGCGGCAGCAGCATCACGCCGTTGAAGGGCATGCCGGGGAAGTCTATGCGACCCCATGCCATCTTTATGGCGCGTCCGTCGGAGCGCGGTATGTTGTTGTACACCTGTGCGGCGTAGGCACTGCCGGCCACGTTCTGCTGCTTGGGAGTGAGCGGCGTGAAGCGGCGGCCGTCGAAGTCGCCCACCATGTACGTGCCCGACGCGCCCCACATGACCCACTTGCGCACGGAGGGGTTACCGTCTACGGGCAGCTCGAAGAGCTCGGGGCACTCCCAGAAGCCCGTGAGGTGGCTCTCGAACGTCCAGTGCTTGAGGTCGGTGGAGGTGTATATGGAGTGGCCGTCGCGCTCGTTGAGCACCATGACCCAGTGGCGCGTCCTGTCGTACCAGAACACCTTGGGGTCGCGCGTGTCGTGGCTCTGCCACTTGAGGTGCGAGTCTATCACGGGGTTGCCGTCGTACTTGGTGAAGGTGAGGCCCTCGTCGAGGCTGTATGCCATGCACTGCCGCTGCGCCTCGGGGCTGTCGGCGGTGTAGTATGCCACCATGGCCGGCTTGCCGTCGGGGCCGTTGAGGTGCGCCGTGTTGCCGTAGTCTATGACGGCGGAGCCCGAGAACATGGTGCCTGTGGCGTCGGGGTGCAGCGCGTCGGGCAGCTCCTGCCACGTGGTGAGGTCGGTGCTCACGGCGTGTCCCCAGTGCATGTTCTCCCACTCGCGCTCGTATGGGTTGTGCTGGTAGAACAGATGGTACTTGCCATTGTAAAACACCAGGCCGTTGGGGTCGTTGATCCATCCGCGCCGCGTGGTGAAGTGGTACTGCGGCCTGAGCCTCTCGGCGTACATCGTGGAGGCACCCACTATGGTGTCGGCGGCCACCACGCGGTCGAGCGCGGCCTGTGGCCCGTCAAACGACAGCGTTATGGTCTTGCCGCGCCAGCGGCTCACATCGCGGAACGTCCAGTAGTCGGGCTGCGCGTCGGTGAGCCTCATCACCGAGCGGCAGTCCTGCCGTCCGTCCACCACGAACGTCATGGCCTTGCGGTCGGCGCTGTGGCTGATGGGGAAGTTGAGGTACCGCGACGTAATCTTTATCCTGCGGTCGGCGGCACTGGCCGTACCGAGCGCGGCTATGGCGGCTACCGCCACCAGAATGTGCCTGTATGTCATTGGCTTCATATCTGATTGGTATTATGTGAGTGAGTACTTGTATTGCGTGAATATATCTTTGGTATGCGTGAGTGCATCTTAGACCTGCATGAGTGCATACCCATGGCATGCGTGAGCAAGTCACGGCATGACGCAAAGTTAATAATAAAATCCGACAACGCTTGCGGCATCATCGGATTTTTGACATACAGGCACATGCCCATAGGGTAGTACTATGGTGGCGGCACACTCACTTCCTGCGCCTAAATCTCTCGTCAGAAGTCTCGAACATGCAGTACAGCGGGCACCGCCACAGCTTCGTGGTGACGTTCCGAACGGCTGGTGTACAATAAACAGGTGTTAGGAATACTCATACTTCGATAGTCGTCCAGTCCTGCCGCCACTACCGGGAGATTAAGGCGCAGGATGA
>JALFIM010000157.1 GCA_022775985.1 Prevotella sp. | reverse complement strand
GGGCAACGGCACATCATACGTGGGTCATGGTATGCATCAGGCTCACGGTGCGGTGCGTGCCGTCGTCGGCCGCGTCAGCTGTGGCCGCTTATTATCCTGCGTATGTCATTGAGCTTGTTGAGGGCCTCCACGGGCGTGAGGTTGTTGATGTCGAGGCCCAGAATCTCGTCGCGTATCTGGCAGAGCACGGGGTCGTCGAGCTGGAAGAAACTGAGTTGCATGGCCCCGCTGCCCTCCTGACGCGCTATCTGCACCTGCGGCTTGTCGCCGCCCACCTTGGCGTTGTCGGCCTCGAGCTGCGCCAGTATGGCGTTGGCACGCGTCACTATGCTGCGAGGCATGCCCGCAATCTCGGCCACGTGTATGCCGAACGAGTGCTCCGAGCCGCCCGGCATGAGCTTGCGGAGGAATATCACCTTGCCGTCTACCTCGCGCACGCTCACGTTGTAGTTCTTGATACGGTCGAAGAGCTTCTCCATCTCGTTGAGCTCGTGGTAGTGTGTGGCGAAGAGCGTGCGTGCCTGCGCCTTGGGATGCTCGTGCAGGTACTCCACTATGGCCCATGCTATGGATATGCCGTCGTAGGTAGACGTGCCGCGCCCCAGCTCGTCGAAGAGCACGAGCGAGCGCGGAGTGACGTTGTTGAGTATGTCGGCGGCCTCGGTCATCTCCACCATGAAGGTAGACTCACCGAGCGACAGGTTGTCCGAGGCCCCCACACGAGTGAATATCTTGTCCACGGTGCCCACGTGTGCGCTGGCGGCCGGCACGAAGCAGCCCATCTGCGCCATGAGGGTGATGAGCGCGGTCTGGCGGAGCAGCGCCGACTTGCCGGCCATGTTGGGGCCGGTGATTATCATTATCTGCTGCTTGTGCGTGTCGAGGAGTATGTCGTTGGGCACGTAGCTCTCGCCCACGGGCAACTGCGTCTCTATGACGGGGTGGCGGCCCTGGCGTATGTCGAGCACGTCGTCGTCGGCCACCTCGGGCCGCACGTAGCCATGCTCACGCGCCGCCTTGGCAAACGACATCATGCAGTCGATGCGTGCCACGATGTTGGCGTCGGTCTGTATCTGCGGTATGTAGTCCTGCGTGGCGGTGACGAGCTCGGCGAAGAGGCGCGTCTCGAGGGCGAGAATCTTCTCGTCGGCACCCATTATCTTCTCCTCATACTCCTTCAGCTCCTGCGTGATGTAGCGCTCGGCCTGTGCGAGAGTCTGCTTGCGCACCCACTCCTGCGGCACGAGCTCCTTATAAGTGTTGCGCACCTCAAGATAGTAGCCGAACACGTTGTTGTAGCCCACCTTGAGCGATGATATGCCCGTGCGCTCGCTCTCGCGCTGCTGTATCTCGAGCAGGTAGTCGCGTCCGTGGCGCGATATGCGCCTGAGCTCGTCGAGCTCTGGCGAGAACCCGTCGGCTATGACGCCGCCCTTGCCCACGAGCTGCGGCGGGTCGGGCTGCAGCTCACGCCCTATGCGGTCGCGGAGCGTGGCGCACACGTTGAGCTGCTCGCCCATGCGCCTCAGGCTGTCGGCCGCAGCGCCGCCGCATGCCGCCTTGACAGGCTCAAGGGCGGTGAGGGCCGTGCGCAGCTGCGCCATCTCGCGCGGCGTGACGCGGCCCACGGCCACCTTGCTGATGATGCGCTCGAGGTCGCCGATGCGGTGGAAAGCATCGTCTATACAGTCCTCGAGGGCCGTGTCGCGCAGTATGCAGTCCACCACGTCGAGGCGCGAGTCTATGGCGGCGGTGTCCTTGAGCGGGAACACCACCCACCGCCTGAGCATGCGTCCGCCCATGGGCGTGGCGGTGTTGTCGATGACCCCGAGCAGCGACGTGCCGTCGTCCTGCATGGGCTGCAGCAGCTCCAGCGAGCGTATGGTGAACTTGTCGAGGCGCACGTACCGCTCCTCCTCTATGCGTGCGAGCGACGTGATGTGCGATATGTGGGTGTGCTGCGTGAGCTCCAGGTACTGCATGATGGCCCCCGAGGCCACTATGCCGTCGGTGAGCTGCTCCACGCCGAAGCCCTTGAGCGACTTAGTGCCGAAGTGTCGCAGCAGCTTCTGGCGTGCCGTGGTGTCGGTGAACACCCAGTCGTCGAGCTCGAACACGCACCACCGCTGCCCGAAGCTGTGCTCGAAGGTCTCGCGCTCGGTGCGGTCGTAGAGCACCTCCTTGGGCTGGAAGTTGCCGAGCAGCTTCTCCACGTATGCCGTGTCGCCCTGCCCGGTGAGAAACTCGCCGGTGGATATGTCGAGGAATGCCACGCCCACGGCCGTGCGTCCGAAGTGTACGGCGGCCAGGAAGTTGTTCTCCTTGTAGTTGAGCACGTTGTCGCCCATGGCCACGCCCGGTGTCACCAGTTCGGTGATGCCGCGCTTGACGAGCTTCTTGGTGAGCTTGGGGTCCTCCAGTTGGTCGCAGATGGCCACACGCCTCCCGGCGCGTATGAGCTTGGGCAGATACGTGTCGAGAGCGTGGTGGGGGAAGCCCGCCATTTCGGTGGCGGCCTTCGAGCCGCCGTTGTTGCGGCGCGTGAGCGTGATGCCGAGGATGCGCGAGGCCGTCACGGCATCCTCGCAGTACGTCTCGTAGAAGTCGCCGCAGCGGAAGAGCAGCACCGCGTCGGGGTGCTTGGCCTTGAGCTCGGCAAACTGCCGCATCATCGGCGTGAGTTCTTTGTCCTTTGTTGGCATGTATGGTGCTTGGTGAGAAATGTATTAATCGAAAAACATATTTTACGCGCTGCGTAACGCACTGGCGCACAGCGCGTTGCAAAACAGCCCGTTTTACGGTGCGAAACAGTCCGTTTCGTGCTGCGAAATGGGCCGAATCACAGTGCGATATGGGCCGTTTCGCCAGTCAAGTGCGGCACCGTCAGCGGCGGCCCGTGGCCGTGGCCTTAGGTTGCCTGCCCTCCGCTTGGGCAGACTTGGGGCTCGCCTTGGCAGACTTGCCCCTCGCCCTGGCAGCCTTTGCTGTCTTTGCGCCCTTGCCCATGGGCTCAGGCGTGGTGACGAGCGTGTGCATGTCGGCGAAGTACTTGTGGAAGAACAGCAGGTGGTAGTCTATGGAGTTGGCCCAATAGGTGCGCGAGTGCCCCCCGGGACGTGTCGTGAAGTCGTGGTCTATGCCCCGTCCGAGCAGCCGCTTGTGCAGGTCCTTGTTCACCTCCAGGAAGAAGTCGTCCTCTCCGCAGTCGAACGTTATGCGCAGGTCGCCGTTGGCTATGCTGTCGAGCTGCCCCACCACGGTGTGCTCGTCCCACCGCTTCTTGTTGGCGGCCATCTCGCCCAGCACGTCGGGTATGTTCCAGTTGCGCGGGAATGGGCGTATGTCCACGCCGCCGCTCATGCTGCCGCACGCGCCGTAGAGGTCTTTGTGGCGCATGGCGAGGTATAGCGCTCCGTGGCCGCCCATGCTCAGGCCCGTGATGGCGCGTGCCTCACGGCGCGACTGCGTGGGGTAGAGGCTGTCTATGTAGTGTATGAGCGTGTGGGTGAAGAAGGTCTCGTAGCGGTAGTCCTCCAGCACGGGGCTGTCGAAGTACCACGAGTTGAGGGCGGCGGCCGTCACGAATATCATGCCCTCGCGGTCGGCTATGCCGGGCAGCTCGGGCTTTATGGTGAGCCATGCCTTCTCGTCGCCGTAGGCTCCGTGGAGCATGTACACCACTGGATAGCGCGTGCCACGGGCGTCGGCCGGGCGCTCGGGCACTACCACCGTGAGCCTGATGTCGCGGTTCATGGCCGTGCTGTGTATGACGGCGGAGTCTACCCTGCCGCCCATCGCCGTCGCCGCCCACAGCAGCATGACGAGGCTTATGATGTGTCTTGCGGTGCTCATGGCTGTGGTGCTATTGTTGTGCTTCGGCCCGTCGGCAGTGCTCCGCCAGTGCCTCTATGGCCAGGCGGTAGCTGTCGAGCCCGAAGCCGCATATCACGCCGAGGCAGGCGCACGATATCATGGACTTGTGGCGGAACTCCTCGCGGCGGTGTACGTTGGATATGTGTACCTCTATGACGGGGCAGCGCAGCGAGCGTATGCAGTCTTGCAGCGCGATGCTCGTGTGGGTGTACGCCCCTGCGTTGAGCACTATGCCGTCGGAGCTGAAGCCCACCTGCTGCATCTTGTCGATGAGCTCGCCCTCTATGTTGCTCTGGTAGTAGTCTATCTGCACGTCGGGGTACCGCGTGCTGAGAGCCGACAGGTAGTCGGCGAAGCTCCTGCTGCCGTATATGCCCGGCTCGCGCGTGCCGAGGAGGTTGAGGTTCGGCCCGTTGATGATCTGTATTCTCATAGTGGTGATGTATTGATGTATGGTCAGATTTTGCGTATTATGGTCAGTCCGTCGCGCAGGGGCAGTATCACCTTCTCCACGCGCGTGTCGGCGGCCACCGCGTCGTTGAACAGCTCTATGCCGCGCGTCTGGCTGTCGTGGTCGTAGGCGCGGTCTACCACGTGCCCGTCCCACAGCGTGTTGTCGGCCAGTATGATGCCGCCCTGCCGTATGAGCGGCAGCACGGCATCGTAGGTCTGGAGGTATGTGCGCTTGTCGCCGTCTATGAACGCCATGTCGAACGTGATGCCGAGCTTCGGGGCCTCGGTCACGGCGTCGCCTATGATGAAGCGTATCTTGTCGGCCACGGCCGACTGCTCTATCCACGGGCGTGTGAAGTCCTCCTGCTCGTCGTTTATCTCGAAGGTGTACACCATGCC
>JALFIM010000147.1 GCA_022775985.1 Prevotella sp. | reverse complement strand
CAGCGTTATGCCTGTGGTGGGGCCGTTGTCGAAGGGGAAGTCCTCGCCCCCTACGCCAATGCCTTCCTGCCGCTGCATGATGCTGTCAGTGCCGTATTCAGCACCGTCATGCCCCTCATCGCGGTCGTGTTGTCCGCTCTGCACAGGTTCTTGCCACTCGTCGGGCATGTCGCCTGAGCATGCCGTGAGCAAGGTGGTCAGCAATAAAAGTCCTGTTATGACGTGTTTCTTTATGCTGTGCATCTTCGGTTTCTTAATTGCCTAATATTATAGGACGGACAGAGGCTCCTATCCAGAAATATGGCTGGATGATATCAGAGGGCATGGTGTCGTCCTCTATAGCAACCATCGCTGCGACAGAAGTCCATTTAGGAGAGCGTATTTTGATTTCACTTGTCCAATAATAAGCTCCTGTGCCTTTGCCGTATTCACCTTTGTAATAAGCCTCTTGTTCTGATACTCCAGGTGAGTAGTATCCTGCGTAAGGCAAGAAAATGGAATTACCGTTTCCTCCTATAAAGCGTACACCTTTTACTCCATTTAATGTTGTGAACTCTACTTTAGCGCAATCTTCAATGAGCTCAATCCAATCTGTTTGGTCTGGTGTAACGCAATTGCCCCCAAGAATCAGTTTTGCCATGTCATATTTTGAGCCTTGACCGTAAGACCAATACCCACCATTATACTTGATACTATAACCTTTATATTGGGTTATGTCATCAGAGGTAAGAAGTTTATTTTCGCCCCATGTGATATAATCACCATATTCTTCGGGTGAAGAAGCTCCGATATTGCATGTGGCCCACAAATTTCCACTTGGTAAGTCGAGATCAACGAACTCCATTCCGTCTTTCTTTACATCGTATGAGTAGGCTTTCCCAGATTCAAATTTCTTTGCAGGGCTGAATGTATAGACAACGTCATCCGTTCCTTCAGTTGTTGATTTTACAGTGACAGTGATGGCTTTATTTGAGAAATCAGCAGGTGAAAGCATCATCCACACTGTTAATACCTTGTCCGTTTCGGTCGTGGAAGCATTTTTTAGGTTGAGAGCTATTTTGTCAGATGTGGTTTCTTTGTTAATGAGGCCATTGCCATTGTTGTTAAAGAGGTCAAGATTGGCTTTTGTCGTGAATGAGTTTGCGTCTGATGACAGCACCACGCTGGAGTATGAGTCGGCCTTAGGCATGGTGATGCGCAGCCTGAGTATGGCACCGACGTGGTGCATCGTGAAGTCGGCTACGTTGGTGGCGGTGGATGTCACGGCATCCGACACCATGTAGTCGTGGCTTGCCAAGTGGGCGTATGAGCCATTGCCATCCTGCGTCTGGCCCGTGTAGTCAACAGGTATGACGGGCGATACCGTCAATTTATCCACGATGGGGTAGTAGGCCACGTACTGTTCGCCTGCTGCCAGTTGGAATCCCTTGCTTGAGAACGTAGCGTCCTTGGAGTCGGCACCGCCTGACATGTAGACAGGTATCTGCTGAGACTCCGTCTTGCTGAACACTCCGAGTATGTCGCCCTCGCTCCAAGTGAAGGCCAGACCCTTGTCGGTGGGGGTCAATGCGGTACGTGTGGCGGGAGAGGTGAATCCTGTTGTGGCCTCGAAGTCGGCGGCCTTGGCGGCGATTCTCGCGTCGTCGGCACGCCATGACTTGTTGTCTGCCTCATCCTGCGAGCAGGACAGGAGCATCATGGCGGCGGTGATGAGTAAAAAGATATTCTTCATTTCCGTTTCGTTTTTATTCGTTTTGTGGTGTCTGTGTCATTTTATCAATGAGTCGTCGCCGTCGTCTGTGTCCTCGGAGAAGTACAGGCGCAGGGCTGCATGTTCGTTATTCTCGTTGTCGCTTTGGATCTCCCATTCGAAGTCCTCGCCCTTGCCCGTTATTCCCGAGGCCGCGAGGATGTTGCCTGTCGCCACGTTCATTACGCTGACGAGGGGCGTTGTGTAGTCTTTTCTTTTCTTCATAGCGTTTTTATGTTTTGTCGTTGATTGTCTCGTAACTATTATAATATGTGTATCTGTGGGCGTGTACGTGGCCCATGACGGCTTTAGCGGTCAGTTGGAGGCGTTCGTATAGGGTCGTGTCATGGCCTTGTACGTACGGTGCAAAGTTACGTATTATCAGATTACATATAAATAGTGGGGCGTAGGCATGAAGTAACGCTATCGTTGGAAATGTGTCATCACAATTGTGATGCGGCTGATACGGAAATGTGGAATAATAGTGACGGTGTGGAGGTCTGGGCCGTGTGGTTTGTCCGCTGCAATGGCTTCGCGTACAAACGGAGGTGTCTGTTCGGGGGTGTGTGGGCTTGGCGGTGGCGTGCCGTGGGCAGTCAGAGCTGCGGTGACGGTCGTTGTTGCCTGGCTATCTCGTTGTCGTACTCCCTGAAGAAGTTGCGGTTGAGTATGCGCGAGATGCGCAGCAGCAGGTCTGTGTCTATACTCTTGCGCTTGAAAATGGAGTAGACGTTGGAGCGTTCGCAGCACAGCTTGCGTGCGAACCAACTGACCGAGCGTTCCTGTCTGGCCAGTTCTTGCTTGATTTCGGGGCCGATGTTTACCATGATGGAATGTGTAGTGTTTCTGCATTGCCATGGCACCCTCGTGTGGTGTCGGTCGCGGTGTGTGTCAGTAGTGGAAATGCAAAACGTGGGAAAGACCTTGACCTTAGGGCCTTATCTCACCATCAGGCCTTCACATTGCCATTCCAAGAGATAAGACAATCAAGACCCAGCCCACGTCGTGAGATATTATAAACTGCCATGGCGGTAGTGCCGTGGAGATATAATACACCAACGTGGACGTCTGCTTGAACTGCCGGCTCTTCCTTGGAATCAAGTTTGTGAAGTTTGATGGTGGAAGACGACGTCGTTCCGAAACGTCCATTTACAGCCCCTCATAGCCTTTGCGGCACGGCGTTGATGCCGTGTGGGGGCTGCTGTATGTCTGCGCGGATGGAGCTGCGTGGCTCTCCGAGCATGTGCAAAGATAGGTATTTATTTGTGAATATCCGATGCCTTTGGGCTTTTCTTTTCCGTAAAGGGCATAAAAAGGCCCGAGGCGGAGGTTTGTGTGGCGTGTCGCGTGCTTGCGCTACGTGCCGCCATGGCTTCCGTCTCGGGCTGTATCGTGTCGTTGTAGTGGCTGCTGTGGCCGCTGATATAGCCTGTTGTGAGTGCTGCTATGGTCTACAACGAGTGTAGATATAGCCTATTGTGAGTGCTGATATGGTATGCGGCGTGGGCTGGTATGCCCACGGCTGGGTGGCATCAGTTCTTGGATGACGATATGCCGCCGTTCTTCTTCAGCGTGATGGTGGCCTGTTGCAGTTTCTTGTTGGTATGGTCGAAGAGCAGGTTGGGGTTGAAGCGGCGGCCCTTGAAGTGCGTCTCGAAGTGCAGGTGCTCAGTGGTGGCGCGGCCTGTGCGGCCGGTCAGTCCGATGACTTGGCCCGCCTTCACCTTGTCGCCCACCTTTACGAGGTTCTTGGACTGGTGAGAGTAGAGCGTCTCCAGACTGTAGGCGTGCTTCAGCACTATGCAGTTGCCGTAGCCGAAGTATGGCGATGAGCGCGTCACAACGCCGTCGAATGCCGCCACTATCTCGTCGTTGGGCTTCGTTTTGAGGTCTACGCCGGCATGGCGGCGCTTGCCTCCGTACGGGCTTATGACCTTTGCGCCAGGCAACGGGTACGCCCAGCGTTCGTTCTCCATCTTGGTGAGGTTAAGCTTGAATGTCTCCGACTTCTCAAATACGTCCGCGTCTATGTCATCGGCACTCTCCTCTATGTCGGGCCTGTCGTCCACCACGCTCACGTTTACGAGCGAACCCTTGCGCTCACAGAGCACCGTCTGGCTGCGCAGCTTGTGCGTCTTGGTGCTGATTATAGTGCCGGGGTTGATACGGCAGCCGTTTACCATGATGGAGAAGTCGCAGTAGGTGACACCGTTGTTGGTGCCTACGATGGCTATTGTCTGCCCGGCCTTCACGGATTGTCCCACCTCTACGAGGTTCTGTGCGTTGTTGCCGTACACGGTCTCAAGCCCGTTGCGGTGGCGTACCACTATGACGTAGCCCAGCTCATGGTGCTTGCGCGACAGGCGTACGGTGCCGTCGAACATACATTTTACGGCATCGCCCTCGGTGGTGGTTATCTCCATGCTGTTGTTCTTGCGCACCGTACACTTGCCCACGGGCAGTGGGAAGGAGTACTCCGAGGGCTTCATGGCGCTGAAGTCTATGTTTATGGCGTCGGAGTGGTCAAACAGTCCGGGCGTGGCTATGCTTATCTGCTGCTGCTCGGCGGCAGTGAACTTGTCCTTCACCGGGCAGAATGCCGTGAGGGTGAAGGCTGACGATATGATTAGCAGTGCTTCTCTTAGTCTCATTTTCAGTATCATGGGTTTAAAGGTAATGTATGTATGCGGCTCACTGCGTGAGCATGATGCCGTTGTATATGCGTCCCGACTCGGCACCGTCGTGGCGTGCCGAGAAGAAGTCGCCGCTGCTTGTGTAGGTGCAGATGCCGCTCATCGTGATATGGTCTGACGGCACTCCTGCGGCCTCAAGGGTGAGCTTGTTGCACAGCGGCAGGTCTATGTGCCATTTGTCGCGCCGCTCGCTGATGGCCTCCATGTTGAATCCGGCCTGAGCGAAAGCCTCATACACCTCGTCGCCCACCTCGAAGCACTCGCGCGATATGCCCGGGCCGATGACCACATGCAGGTCTGCGGGCTGCGACCCGAACGCCGCACGCATGTCGTGTACGGCCTTCAGGGCTATGCTCGCCACCGTACCGCGCCACCCTGCATGCACGGCGCACACGGCGTGGTGGCTCTCATCGTGGATGAGAAGGGGTATGCAGTCGGCCGTGGACACACCTATGCACAGCCCTGTCTGCTGCGTCATCACGGCATCCACGCCGTTGAGTATCATGGTGCGCACCGCAGCGGGCAGTGACAGAAACTCGCTGCCTATGATGCGCGACTCTATGCCGTGGGTCTGATGGGGCATGACGAGGTGCGACTCGTCTATGTCGAGCAGACGGCACAGGTCGTGCCTGTTGGCGGCTATGGCCTCGTCGGCATCGCCGCAGTAGGGGTTGATGTTGAACGAGGCGTAGCGGCCAGTGCCGTGTCCGCCATGGCGCGTGGTGCTGAAGGCCACAGTGCCGTGGCCGAGGGCGTAGCGGTGCAGCTGTGGGGTGTGGTCAGTCATCTTCGTCCTCCTCATACTCAAAGTCGTCGAGGTCCTCAATGTCGTCCTCATCGATGAATTCTATCTCGTCCTCGCCCTCGGCGGCAAGCTCGGCCGCGAACTTCGACATGTCCTTGTCGCGGTGTACGATGGTGTCCTCGGCCACGATGTCCTGCAGCTTGTTGCTCTCGCTGTTGAGCTCACGCCACAACACGTCCTTCAGTTCGGCAAGTCCCAGCTGCGAAACAGACGATATGAACACCACTGGAAGGTCGTCGGGGAGGGTTTCGCGCAGCATGTCCATGAGCTCATCGTCGAGCAGGTCGCACTTCGTGACGGCCAGAACGCGGTGCTTGTCGAGCATGTCGGGGTTGAACTGCCGCAGCTCGTTGAGCAGTACCTCGTATTCCTTCTTTATGTCGTCGGTGTCGCCCGGCACCATGAAGAGCAACAGTGAGTTGCGCTCTATGTGGCGCAGGAAGCGCAGACCGAGCCCCTTGCCCTCGCTGGCACCCTCTATGATGCCCGGTATGTCGGCCATGACGAACGACTTATGGTCGCGGTAGTCCACTATGCCGAGGCTCGGCTCAAGTGTGGTGAACGGGTAGTTGGCAATCTTGGGGCGTGCGCTCGACAGCGCGGAGAGCAGCGTAGACTTGCCCGCATTGGGCAGACCCACGAGACCTACGTCGGCGAGCAGCTTCAGCTCCAGTATTATGGTCATCTCCTCCATGGGCTCGCCGGGCTGGGCGAAGCGCGGTGTTTGGTTGGTGGCGGAGCGGAACTGGAAGTTGCCGAGGCCTCCGCGGCCGCCCTTTAGCAGCAGCACTTCCTGTCCGTCGTAGGTCACATCGCATACGTACTTGCCCGTCTCGGCGTTGTACACCACCGTGCCGCACGGCACGTCTATGTATATGTCCTTGCCGTCCTTGCCGTGGCACTTGTCGCGTCCGCCGTTGCCGCCGTGCTCAGCGAACACATGCCGCTGGAATTTCAGGTGCAGCAATGTCCAGTAGTTGTGGTTGCCGCGCAGATATATGCTTCCGCCATGACCGCCGTCGCCGCCGTCCGGGCCGCCGTTGGGCTGGTACTTCACGTGGCGGAGGTGCATGGAGCCTCTGCCGCCCTTGCCCGAGCGGCAGTAAATCTTTACGTAGTCTACGAAGTTGGATTCTGCCATATTGTTCTAAAAGTCGTTGTCTTGTTGTGAGAAGTATGTGCGCGTCATCGCCGTAATGGGCCGGCGCCGCGCCTGTGAGTGTATGCCTTGCCC
>JALFIM010000126.1 GCA_022775985.1 Prevotella sp. | reverse complement strand
TTACCGCCTTAAACCGATGCTTAATCAGGTGGCGTTCGTTCTTGAAAGCGGATGCAAAGGTATGGCTTTTTCTGGTAACCCGCAAGACTTTGCGGGGAAAAGTTATGCGGAAAGACTATTATTTAACACTTGTTTATATTTAGACGGGCGATTTGTGCGCGGACACATAATTTTATTTACGCGTGCGTGAGGACACGGGGCACGGCGCAGGGTATGGGACGGGAGAGGTGGCGGGCATGACGGATGGGCTGATTGGGCATAATGGGCTGATTAGGCTTAATGGGCAGACGAGGCATAATTGGCAGATATGGCATAATTGGCGGGTAGGGTGCATAAGGAATAATGGACTGATGAGGGTGGATGAGAGCCGCAGACACAAACTTGCTCATTCAAAAATTTGCGGAATTCGATAAAGTTGCGTATTTTTGCATAAGGTAAGCAGCAGCTTGGCAATCGGAGCAAGATTCATTGCACTCGCGCTGGCATTACCTTTGCGTGAGATAAGCAGTGGCCAGACTATTGAGAAGTCAAGTGCCGCAGCCAGCTTACATTAATAGCCGCAGCTGACTTACATTAATATATGCCAACAAACTATTGGCTGACACTCTGTGCCCCACACTGTGTGTCAAGCCAATCATAACAACTACATAGTAATATGACTCAAGAAGAAAAGACAAGAATAGAAGAACGCATTGTAGACGTGCTGAAAACGGTCTACGACCCTGAGATACCCGTCAACATATACGACCTCGGACTAATCTACCGCGTAGACGTACAGGACAACGGCAACGTAGATGTTGACATGACCTTCACCGCGCCATCGTGCCCTGCCGCCGACTTCATGCTTGAGGACGTGCGCCAGAAGATAGACGCACTCGAAGGAGTGAAGTCTGCCAACGTAAACCTCGTGTTCGAACCAGAATGGGACAAGAGCATGATGACCGAGGAGGCACGCGTGGAACTTGGATTGGAGTAGTTAGTAATTATTAGTTGTTAATTATTAATGATTAATAGCTAACTGTAATGACTAAGTAACAATTGATAATTATTAATGATTAATAGCTAACTGTAATGACTAAGTGGCAATTGATAATTATTAATGATTAATGGCCAACAGCAATGATTAAGTGACAATTGATAACTATTATTTATTAATTAGCAATGATTAGAAATCATAATAGTATTAACGACTAATAATTAATAATTAATCATTAATAACTAACAGCAATGATTAGAAATCGCGACAGCATCAACGACTAATCACTAATCACTAATAATTAATCACTAATAATTAATAATTAATCATTAATAATTAATCACTAATAACTGATTTATCGGTATGAAGAACGTCTATTTCCTTTCAGATGCCCACCTCGGCTCGTGGGCGATAGAGCACGGACGCACACAGGAGCGTCGCCTCGTGAGGTTTCTCGACAGCATCAAGCACAAGGCATCGGCGGTGTACCTGCTCGGCGACATGTTCGACTTCTGGGACGAGTACAAGTACGTGGTGCCCAAGGGCTACACCCGATTCTTAGGCAAGATATCCGAGCTCACCGACATGGGAGTGGAGGTACACTTCTTCACCGGCAACCACGACATCTGGACATACGGCTACCTTGAGAAGGAGTGCGGCATGACGGTACACACCCGTCCGCTCACCACAGAGATAGGCGACAAGGTGTTCTTCCTCGCACACGGCGACGGCCTCGGCGACCCCGACCCCAAGTTCAAACTGCTGCGCAAGGTGTTCCACAACCATCTGTGCCAGCGTCTGCTCAACGCCATGCACCCGAGATGGGGCATGTGGCTGGGACTTACATGGGCCAAGCACAGCCGCATGAAGCGCGTGGGCGGCTCCGAGCCTCCTTACATGGGCGAGAACAAGGAGCATCTCGTGCTCTTCACCAAGGAGTACATGAAGCAGCACCCCGACATAGACTTCTTCATATACGGCCACAGACACATAGAGCTCGACCTCATCCTGTCGCGCAAGAGCCGCATGATGATACTCGGCGACTGGATAACGCAGTTCACCTACGCCGTGTTCGATGGCGAGCACCTCTTCCTCGAGAACTACATAGAGGGCGAGAGCACCCCTTGAGCCTTGCGCACGCACCACAGACGCACAGACAAACCTTGACAGATTAAAGACCACACATATTTATGAGAAAAATCTTACGTAAGACAGGCATGCCGGCAGTGCTGGCCATCGCCGCTATGATGATGTGTCCACTGAGCATACAGGCCCAGCGACACGACTTCGCCAACTTCAACCGCTACGCCAAAGCCAACGCCGAGCTGCCCATCCCGGCCAAGAAAGACAAGCGCGTAGTGTTCATGGGCAACTCCATCACCGACAACTGGGCATCCATGCATCCCGAATTCTTCAAGCAGCACGGCTACATAGGCCGTGGCATCAGCGGACAGACCTCTTTCCAGTTTCTGCTGCGCTTCCGCCAGGATGTCATCAACCTCAAGCCACGTGTAGTGGTGATAAACTATGGCACCAACGACATCGCCGAGAACACCGGCGCGTACAACGAGGACCAGACCTTTGACAACATTGCGGCAATGGTAGACATGGCACGTGCCAACAAGATAAAGGTGATACTGTGCTCCACCCTCCCCGCCTCACGCTTCGGCTGGCGGCCCAAAATCAAGGACGGCATGGTGAAAATCAGACATCTCAACGACCGCGTGCGGGAGTACGCACGCAAAAACAAGATACAGTACGTAGACTACTTCAGCGCGATGGTTACGGCCGACGGCCTGGGCATGCGCAAGGAGTTCCAGAACGATGAGGTACACCCCAACCTCAACGGCTATGCCGTGATGGAGAATCTCATCGTGCCGGCCATCAACCGCGAGCTCTGACCCCGGTCGCCCCCTCACGGTGCACAGGGCTCACAGCCACGAAACGCAGAGAAGGCGTAGACATTGCGGCCACAGCCGCAGCGTCTACGCCTTCTTCGTGTATCATACAGACAAGCCCGTGGGCCTGTCTATGCCGTCATGTCACTTCTTGAGCAGAGCCATAGTGTCCTTGGCAATCATCAGCTCCTCGTCCGTCGGGATGACACATACCGTGACCTTAGAGTCGGGAGTGGAGATTATGGCCTCCTCGCCACGCACCTTGTTGGCCTCCGGGTCTATCTTCACGCCGAGGAACTCAAGGCCAGAGCATGCGTCAAGACGTGTGCCAGTCTGGTTCTCACCCACGCCGGCCGTCCACACGATGATGTCCACGCCACCCATGGCAGCAGCGTATGCGCCGATGTATTTCTTTATACGGTAGTTGTACATGTTGAGTGCGAGCTGCGCACGCTTGTTGCCCTCAGCGGCGGCACTCTCTATCTCGCGCATGTCAGAAGATATGCCGGTGATGCCGAGCACGCCGCTCTTCTTGTTGAGGAAGTCGGCCATCTCCTGCGGCTTCATGTTCATCTTCTCCATGAGGAACGTCACTGCCGACGGGTCTATGTCGCCCGAGCGGCTTCCCATCATCACGCCGGCAAGAGGAGTGAGACCCATAGACGTGTCCACACACTTGCCGAACTTCACTGCCGACACCGACGCACCGTTGCCTATATGGCAAGTGATGATGCGCTGAGTCTTTATATCGCGGCCCAGATACTCGCACACGCGCTGCGACACGTAGCGGTGGCTGGTGCCGTGGAAGCCATAGCGGCGCACGTGATACTTCTCATACAGGTCGTAGGGTATGGCGTAGAGATATGCGTAGTCGGGCATGGTGCTGTGGAAGGCGTTGTCAAACACGCACACCTGCGGCACCTGCGGCATGAGCTTGTCTACGGCGCGTATGCCCTTGAGATGTCCGGCGTTGTGTACGGGCGCGAGGTCGCAGAGGCTCTCTATACCCTTCTCCACGCTCTCGTCCACGATGACGCTCTTCTCATAGAGGTCGCCGCCCTGCACTATGCGGTGTCCCACGGCATCTATCTCGCTGAGACTCTTTATTGCACCAATCTCAGGATCGAGCAGGCACTGGAACACGAAGTTCACGCCTTCCTTGTGGTCGGGCATGTCGTGCATTATCTTTTTCTTCTCGCCGTTAGGCAATGTCACTTTTATAAAAGCCTCATCAAGTCCGATACGCTCCACGCCACCAGCAGCGAGCACAGAGTTGTCGGCCATGTTGTAGAGCTTGTATTTAATGGATGAACTTCCACAGTTCAGAACTAATATTTTCATATTATTTTGAGTTTTGAATTTTGAATTTTGAGTTTTGAATTATGCAGCAAAGCTGCATTTTGAGTTTTGAATTTTGAGTTTTGAATTATCGCTACGCGATTTTGAATTATCATTTTTGACTTACTGCATACACCTGTCGTCCTTACTTATCTCTACTGATTTATATTTATCCTCACTTATCTCTACTGATTTCCCACTTATCTCTACTGATTCCTACTTATCTTTACTTATCCCACTTGGTTTCGCGGTTGCGACACTTGTCGTTATTTTTTTCGTAACGGAAACGAGCAGACGTTTTAGCTCCTCACAATCGCTGTGCATGGACTCGTATTGCTTTGAGTTTATATATTGTGTCTTGTGAAGGATGTTTAACCAATACAAGGTTTCATTCGCCTCTTTCAACGAGATGTAGAGTTTGGCCACGAAGTCGTTTCTGCTTATGGCACACTGCGCCTCAGCCACATTCGCACCGATGCTTGTGCCACTTCGGAACATCTGGTCGGCAATGCGGTACTCATGCCTTTCCTCATTCAGGAAGCGGCATAAAGACACTACACGAATAGAGAAATTCATGCATTTGCCTTCCAATACAGCCCCGAAATCGCTCATAAGTCACAACTGAACAATTCAAAATCGCGAAGCGACAATTCAAAACTCAAAATTCAAAACTCAAAATTGAAATGATGCGAACGCATCATTTCTTAGCATCCTGTGCCTGACAAGCAGTGATGGCCACCATGTAGTAGATGTCGTCTACCGAGCAGCCACGGCTGAGGTCGTTCACGGGGCGTGCTATACCCTGGAGGATGGGGCCTATGGCAATGGCGCCGCCGAGACGCTGCACCAGCTTGTAGCCTATGTTGCCCACCTCAAGGCAGGGCACTACTAGCACGTTGGCATGACCTGCGATGGTGCTGCCGGGAGCCTTCTTCTCACCTACTGAGGGCACGAGGGCGGCATCGGCCTGTAGCTCACCGTCTATCTTCAGCTCGGGGTCGAGCTCGTGGGCCAGACGTGTGGCCTCCACCACCTTGTCCACCACCTCATGCTTGGCGCTGCCCTTTGTCGAGAAACTGAGCATGGCCACGCGCGGCTCGGCTATACCTGCCACCGACTGTGCGGTGCGTGCGGTGCAGACGGCTATCTGCGACAGCTGGTTGGCATCGGGCATAGGCGTCACGGCCACGTCGCCCATCACCACCACGCCGTTATCACCATACTCCTTCTTGTCGGTGATGAGCAACATGGCACCGCTCACGCAGCTTATGCCTGGGGCACACTTTATAATCTGGAGGGCCGGGCGCAGCGTGTCGCCAGTAGTGCTGAGAGCTCCCGATATCTGACCGTCGGCACCCTCGGTCTTGATAATCATGCAGCCGAGGTACAGAGGATTCTTCACGAGCTCACGGGCCTGCTCTATGGTCATGCCCTTCTTCTTGCGGAGCTCCGCCAACAGTGCTGCATACTCCTCGCTCTTAGGATTGTCGAGGGGGTCTATAATGGTAGCCTTGCCGAGGTGCCTGAGCCCCCACTTCTCACCGAGAGTCTTTATCTCTCCGGGATTGCCGATAAGGATGATGTCTGCGATGTCGTCAGCCAGTACTCGGTCGGCGGCTTTAAGGGTGCGTTCCTCGGTTGCCTCGGGGAGCACGATGCGTTGCTTGTCGCTCTTGGCGCGTGCAACAATCTGTTGTAATAAATCCATAGTTTGTATATAAAAACGTATTATATTATTTATATGTTGTCTGATATACCATGCGTGGTTTGCAATATCCACCTTACAAAATACGCGTACAAAATTAATCAAAAAATCATTGCCGTGGAAGCATTTGCCTTTATTTCTTGCATATTCATATATCATACGACGAGAAAGCTAACAGGCAGTGGGGCTATGAAAGCAGACCGTATCTTACATTCGTTGCTCACGGCGAGCCGTTTGCACACGCATCAAACTTCGCTCATAGCCCTCTTTTTCAATAACCTCTCTGTCTGCGCCGCTCATTATACATTTGCTCTTTTATGCCGCCGTTCTCCCTAAAATAGTTTTTCTGCCACTCTATCAGCCCCCTTATCATGACATCAGTCTGTAGAATCAGCGTTATGGCAATGTTGCATATCGTCTCTGCCGACCGTTCCTTTATTTTCCGCGTATAGTCCTCAGCATCATTGTGTGTGCGACAGTAGCGGCGCGTCTGTTCCGCCTTTGGCGAATTGACAGGCCACTGCTCCAGGCCGTGTACACGCAGATAGTCCTTATAGTCCTCCAAGAGCTCATGCAGACTGGCACGGTTCACATTCGTGAGTTTTATCTCCATCTCGGTAGATGTGATGCCGTCGATGTTACCCTCCACAATGTTTTGCTTGCCCGAGCGTGCAGCCTGTATCATCTGGTCTATGGTGCGGTCGCCACGCTCCAGGTACTTGTGGGCGAAGTAGTAAGTTATGTCGTAGATAATCACCGCCTTCTTGTAGCAAACGAGCGTAGTGTAGTCCTTTCCTTGGCGAAGGAATTGCTTGTCAACAGGGTGCTTTTCCATATAGGTTCTTTTTTAGGGGTAATTGTTTCTTTATAATATGATAGGCATAATATGCATAATAGGCATAATATGCCCAATATGCACAATAGGCCCAATGTGCTTATTCTTTATAATAAGTCACTACTGCCGCGCTCAGTCGCTCATCTCCCTGGCCAGCAGACTCTCCAGTTCCTCTGCCGACAGGCGGAGGCGGAACTCGCCCTTTATGGCCACGCTGATACGCCCCGTCTCCTCGGAGCACACTATGGCTATGGCATCGCTGTCCTGCGATATGCCCAGCGCGGCGCGATGGCGCAGCCCGAGCGACTTTGGTATGGTGTGGCTGTGGCTCACGGGCAGTATGCACCCCGCCGCCTTTATGCGCTTGTCGGCTATCACCATGGCGCCGTCGTGCAGCGGCGAGTTCTTGAAAAATATGTTCTCTATGAGCCGCTGGTTGATGTTGGCGTCTATTATGTCGCCAGTATCCACTATGTCGTCGAGGCGTATGGCACGCTCTATCACTATGAGTGCCCCCACCTTGCCGCGTGCCATGTCCATGCAAGCCATCACTATGGGTATGATGGTCTCCTTGTCTTCATCGCCGTCCTTACGCCCCGACGAGAAGAAGCGCGTCAGCGCCCTCACCCTCTGGTGTGCGCCGAGCGAGTACAGAAACTTGCGTATCTCCTCCTGAAACAGCACTATCAGGCCTATCACGCCCACGCTCACGAGCTTGTCCATGATGGAGCCGAGCAGCCTCATCTCGAGCACCTGGCTCACGAAGAGCCACACGAGCACGAACACCATGATGCCGATGAACACGTTGAGCGAGCGGCTCTCCTTCATCAGCCTGTAGATGTAGTAGAGCATCAGTGCCACGAGCACTATGTCTATGGCGTCTTTTATTCCGAATTCTATCATCTGCCGAACAGGATGTTATATGAGTTGTACATGCTGTGGGGCGCGGTTCAGCCCCTTATCTTCTGATATATGGCCACGGCCTCGGCGGCTTGTCGCACGTCATGCACGCGCAGGATGCTCGCCCCGGCGGCCAGCGCCATGGTGTTGAGCACGGTGGTGCCGTTGAGCGACGTGGTGGGGTCGCCGCCTATTAGGCGGAATATCATGCTCTTGCGCGACACGCCCACGAGCAGCGGCAGCTCCAGTGCGCTGAGCTCCGAGAGTCCGCGCATCACGGCATAGTTGTCATCAAGCGACTTCCCGAACCCGAACCCGGGGTCGAGTATTATGTCGCGTGCCCCGTAGTCGCGCAGCGTCTGCACCTCCTGCGCGAAGGCTATGGCCATGTCGTGCAGGTTGCTCCTCACCGACATGAGTATGTACGGCACCTTGAGCTGCCCCACGGTGGCGAACATGTCGCCCTCCTCGTGTATGGGCGTGTCTACGATGCCCGTGATGCCGCCCTCCGACACATCATTTATTATGTCGGCCCCATACTCCTCTATGCATCGCCGTGCCACCGACGGGCGGTAGGTGTCTACCGACACCGCCACATCGGGCTGCTCACGGCGCACTATGGCCAGAGCCCTCCGCAGCCTCGCGGTCTCCTCCTCCTCGCTCACCTCGGCGGCGCCAGGGCGCGTGGAGAACGCCCCCACGTCTATTATGCCGCCGCCCTCAGCCACTATCTGGTTGGCCCGGTCGGCTATCTCACGCTCCGTCTGCTTGCGGCTGCCCGCGAAGAAGGAGTCTGGTGTGGCATTGAGTATGCCCATCACTACGGGCGTAGACAAGTCAAGGAGCCGTCCGCGCACGTTTATCGTGTAATTCATTTTCAGTTACGTGTTTTTGTCAGTGTCATAGCCGCGCCATACTGCGGCGCGTTACGTTGTGCAAATAACGCAATAAATATTGAGACTGCCAAATTATTCACATAATTTAATGTGTACCTCGCGGCACGCACCGTTCATCACCCACCGCCGTAACATGCTGTATATAAACGCCGTGCGCCCACACAATGCAAAAAACGTTAACCGCATAAAATATGAATAAAATTATTTCCACATGTAGACTTTAATACTTAAATTTGCCCATGATATTATAATTGAACACAAGAACGACCATGATACAGGCAGTACAGACTTTATGGACAGCCGGCAAAAGACTCACAGACGACTCTTTCGGATGGAAGCATCCGAAATATCATCTCATGTCATGGGCTCTGAGCTGCCTTGAGCTGCGGCAGACATACGACAGTGTAGTGCTCTACGCCGACTCTGCCGCAGCCCAAGTCCTTGCCGACAAGATGGGGCTTCCATACACTAATGAATTGTATTAACGAAACAGAGACAAGGCCATGAGATATATTACGATTATCGCCCTATACATAGCACTCATGCTGTCGTGCCCAACGGCAGCAGATGCCCAGAAAGTCACGAAAAAACGCGGCTATGTGACGGTGGAGTTCCAACCCGTAAACGTACACCTCAGCGATACCACGCTGACCGTGGTGCCAAGCATCGTCTACAAGAACGCACGAAGCAAGGATGAAAAATACGATGCCATACTCAAGGTAGACAACATGCGCCACATAACCTCCATAAAGAGATACAGCGTGCCGCGCTTTGGCGACATACGCCTCGTGACTTCAGAGAGCACCGTCGGGCAATTATTCCGCACACCACGCTACAAGTCCGTAGCCGAAGCCACAGCCGCCCTGTATGACATAATCACCACCAGAGTGCTGCTTGACACCAGACATCCTGAGCGCAGCAAGGTAGACATACACGATGGATGCGTCAGATTCTACGATATGGAGTGGAGTGACAGGATGTCATTGCTTCTGAAAATGGGACTGATATCAATGGATGAAGTCACAAGTTTTCCAAAGCACCCAGAGGATAAGTAATTGACAATACAAAAATCATATCATACCAACAAAACGAACAATATTATGAACAGAATCAAGAGCATAGCCATCATCATCCTGCTGCTCGCCATACACGCCGCATACAGCAGCGCACAAGTGGTGATAGGTGACAAGAACAAATACAAAATCTATTTCGAGGAGCGCACAGTATGCCTTACTGACACCATCATACGAGTGCGAATGACGTATGAGTGCAGCGTAGCGAACGGACAGATGAAGAACGTAAACGTGACGTTCGAAGAAATATCAGCAGTACATACGCCCGACATATCATACACAGAGAGCCATAATGTCAACAAGAAACACATAGGCCGCGTAAGCGTGGTGGCAAACGGTTTCAAGGCCAATCCAGAAATAAAGAACTGTAATGCCAGCACGAAAAACGTAGGTGGCATAAGCATGGTGACAAGCTGCTGCAAAGTATATGGACTGTCAGCCAGACACGACGGCAAGGCAATAAACAAGATTGGGGAGAATGAGACGGTAGTAGCCGAAGCCATGATAGACGTGGCGCATCCCGAGTGGAGCCGACTGCACTTGCGGGCCGTGTCTATGACGCAAGAGCAACAGGGCGAGTATGGCAAAAATCTTACAAACCCGACATTATCAAAAGACGCCCACTGGTCGGTTTTGAATTTCTCCCCCACAACCGCACATCTGAGCGACTCCACGTACACCATGATACCTGCCATAGAGTACAAAAAAAACGACAAGGGAGTAATGGAGTACAGCATACGTCTCGACATTCAGGGCATATCAAGATTCTCCATATCAATACCAGACACTAAAATGCCACGATTAGGCGGCGTAAACATCTTAGAGGCAGACATCTACCCAAGGGCTATGACAGGCAAGCCCAAGTACAAGTCCATAGACGAGGCCCGCAAAGCCATGTACAATGTGGTGACGGTGAGGGCACTGCTCGACACGCGTCACCCCGAGCGGAGCCAGATAAGTGTAGACACCGGCAGCGTAGGATTCTACGGCATGGGGTGGCATGACCAAGTAGTATTCCTGCACGGCATGGGGCTGATGTGACACCCGTCCGCAGACTCAGCCACCACGACTTTACGAAACGGCCCGTTTTGCACTGCGAAACGGCCCATTTCAGGCAATAAAACGGCCCATTTCGCAGTGCGAAATGGGCCGTTTTGCAACACACTGGTTATCAACTCGTTGCAAGATACGATTTATCCACCGCCACACATGGGCATCCGCCATGGCCACGACGGCCGCCATGCGTGCGCCGCAGCATGCGTGTGGCGCAGAAAATGATAGCATGATTGTTGGTGATAATCAGATTTTTGCTGTAACTTTGCACCGACAAGAAACAAAACAAACGTCACAGTAATGGAAATATCCAAGCTATACAAGATTTTCGAGCAGCACCCCGTAGTCACCACCGACAGCCGCGACTGCCCTGAAGGAAGCATATTCTTCGCCCTGAAGGGCGCATCGTTTGACGGCAACAAGTTCGCCGCCGCCGCACTGGAGAAGGGCTGCGCCTATGCCGTGGTAGACGAGGCGGAGTACGCCACTGACCCACGCTGCATACTGGTGGACGACTGCCTGCACGCGCTGCAGCAGCTCGCGCTGACACACCGCCGCACCCTCGGCACCAAGATAATAGGCATCACAGGCACCAACGGCAAGACCACCACCAAGGAACTCGTGGCCGCCGTGCTCGGCGAGAAGTACAACGTACACTACACGCAGGGCAACTTCAACAACGACATAGGCGTGCCCAAGACGCTGCTGCGGCTCACGCGCCAGCACGACATAGCCGTGGTGGAGATGGGCGCGAGCCACCCCGGCGACATAAAGACGCTCGTAGACATCGTGGAGCCAGACTGCGGCATCATCACCAACGTGGGACGCGCACACCTCCAGGGCTTCGGCTCCTTCGAGGGCGTGATACGCACCAAGGGCGAGATCTACGACTTCCTGCGCCAGAAGGACGGCAGCGTGGTGTTCATCAACGACGAGAACCCACACCTCAAGGCCATAGCCCACGACCTGCGGCTCGTGAGCTACGGCTGCGACGAGAGCGGACGGCTCTACGTGGGCGGCCGCGTAGACTGCTGCGACCCGCTGCTGCACTTCTCATGGCGGCACGCCGACGGCCCGTGGCACCGCGTAGACAGCCACCTCATAGGTGCGTACAACGTGTACAACATGCTCGCCGCGGCATGCATCGGTCTCTACTTCGGCGTGAGCGAGGAGCAGGTGACGCACGCCCTCTCGGCCTACGTGCCCCACAACAACCGCTCACAGCTCGAGCGCACCGCCCACAACACGCTCATAGTGGATGCCTACAACGCCAACCCCACGAGCATGGACGCGGCCCTGCGCAACTTCCGCGACATGCGTGCCTGTCACAAGATGGTGATACTCGGCGACATGAAGGA
>JALFIM010000114.1 GCA_022775985.1 Prevotella sp. | reverse complement strand
GTGGTGTCTAAGCCGAGCAACGTAAGCCCCCAGTAGAGGAAACCGCCGCACACACACGCGGTGGCATATATCTCCTTCTGGAATATCACGGGCACGTTGTTGAGCAGCAGGTCACGGATTACGCCGCCGGCAGAGCCCGTGATGCAGCCCATGATGATGGCCACCCAGAAGGGATGGCCGCAGTCGAGCGTCTTCTGTATGCCGGCGATGGTGAACAGCCCCAGCCCGAGCGTGTCGAATATGAACCACGCATTGTCGAGCCGCTTGAGGTAATGCGAGAATATGAGCACGAAGAACAGGGCCAGCACGGCACACGTCATGTACATGGACGAGGTCATCCAGAACGGCGTGACACCGAGCATCACGTCGCGTATAGTGCCGCCCCCGATGGCCACGGCTATGCCGCAGACAAACCCTCCGAACCAGTCGAAGTGCTTGGCGGCGGCATGCCTGATGCCCGACACTACGAACGTGAACGTACCGAGCACCTCTATTATCTTCATCAGCGGGTCGTAAAGTTCGGTTATGTGCATCATGACTGCGACACCACGTTTACAGGTCTACCCTCGATGAAAGCCTCCACGTTGGCCACGGCCACGGCCATGAGCCGCTGACGCGCCTCGATGGTGGCCCATGCTATGTGCGGCGTGATGTACGCGTTGGGCTGCCGCATCAGACGACTGTCGGCCGATGGCGGCTCAGAACACATCACGTCGGCACCGTACGCGCCCAGACGACCCGTGGCAAGAGCGTCGGCTACGTCGTCCTCGTTGACGAGCGGCCCGCGGCCAGTATTGATGAGTATGGCGCCGGGGCGCATCTTGCCGATGGTCTTGCTGTTGATGAGCTCACGCGTAGAGTCGGTGAGCGGACAGTGCAGACTTATTATGTTGCTCACGCCGAGCAGTCCCTCAAGCGTGGTTTTCTGTATTTCAGGCGGCAGGTCGGTGGCGTTCTTGCTCGTCATGGCAAACACGTCCATGCCGAAGTCCAAGGCTATGCGTGCCACCTTCATGCCTATGTGCCCCAGTCCCACTATGCCGAGCGTCATGCCGGCCAGTTCGTGCAGGGTGCCGTCCATGTAGCAGAAGTCAGCACAGCGGCTCCACCGCCCCTGACGGTTCTGCGCGGCATAGTAGTCCACGCGGCTCACTATGTTCAGTATGTGCGCGAAGGTCATCTGCGCCACGCTGTCGGTGCTGTATGCCGGCACGTTGGTCACCACCACCCCATGCCGTCTGGCGGCCTCCAGGTCCACCACGTTGTAGCCAGTGGCCAGTACACCGATGTACTTCAGCCTCGGCAGGGCCGCGATGACGGCCTCGTCGAGCACCGTCTTGTTGGTGAGCACGATGTCTGCGCCGTCCGCATGGGCCACCACCTCGGCAGGTGCAGTGCGGTCATATACGGTGAGGTCGCCGAGCTGGCGGAACTTATCCCATGAGATGTCGCCGGGATTCACGCCGGCACCATCCATTACTACTATCTTCATGTCGTTTCGATTGTTTTGTTTTCTTTATCCTAACATGCGCCACGGGCGCATATATTATATAATATGTAGGCTGCCGTCAAATAACGCTCCGTGCCGCCGACAGCCGCAGCGCGGCACTACTCCCTGAACCTGTCGCCCCACAAGTGCAGCATCCACTGGTACTGCTTCTCCTCGGAGGGCGAGTGCTGGGCATGCCACACACGCTCGTCGCGCAGGGCATCTGGCATGTACTGCTGACGGACGAAGTGCTGCGGATAGTCGTGCGAGTACTTGTAGCCGTCGTGATAGCCAAGCTGCTTCATCAGCGACGTAGGAGCATTGCGCAGGTGCAGCGGCACAGGCTGGTTGCCAGTCCTGCGCACGAGGTCGAGGGCCGAGGCTATGCCGTTGTACGCGGAGTTGCTCTTCGGGCTCGTGGCGAGGTACACCACGGCCTCGGCGAGCGGTATGCGACCCTCTGGCCAGCCTATCTTCATCACGGCATCAAACGCGGCATTGGCGAGGAGCAGCGCGTTGGGATTGGCAAGCCCCACGTCCTCGGCGGCACTTATCACCAGCCGCCGCGCTATGAACTGCGGATCCTCGCCGCCCTCTATCATGCGTGCCATCCAGTAGAGGGCCGCATCGGGGTCGCTGCCGCGTATGCTCTTGATAAACGCCGATATTATGTCGTAGTGCATGTCGCCGCCCTTGTCATAGGCCAACGGGTTCTGCTGCAGACGTGCCACCACCTTGGCATCGTCTATCACCACCTCGTCGCCGCTCTCCGACTCCACTACCAGCTCGAGTATGTTGAGCAGCTTGCGTGCGTCGCCGCCGCTGTACCGCATCATGGCGGCCGTCTCCTTCAGCACCACGTGGCGCTTGCTCATCTCGGGGTCGTCCGTCACGGCACGCTGCAGGAGCCGCGACATGTCGTCGGCATCAAGCGACTTGAGCACATACAGCTGACAACGCGAGAGCAACGGACGTATGACCTCAAACGATGGATTCTCCGTAGTGGCTCCGATGAGCGTCACTATGCCGCGCTCCACGGCACCGAGCAGCGAGTCCTGCTGCGACTTGCTGAAGCGGTGTATCTCGTCGATGAACAGTATGGGAGACGCTGTGCCAAAGAACCTGCTGCCCTTGGCCTTTTCTATCACCTCGCGCACGTCCTTCACTCCACTCGTCACTGCGCTCAGTGTATAGAAAGGCGTGTCGAGCCTGTGGGCTATAATCTGCGCCAGGGTGGTCTTGCCGACACCCGGCGGGCCCCATAATATGAATGAGGATATGTGCCCCGACTCTATCATCTTGCGCAGCACCGCGTCCTTGCCCACAAGGTGCTGCTGGCCTACGTAGTCGTCAAGAGTGCGCGGTCTCATTCTCTCTGCTAAAGGTTCGCTCATATTCAATTTCTGTATGACGCAAAATTATTAAAAACATGTGATATAAGCAAAATTTATATGCTAAAAACTTGTGAATTCACATTAAAGTATATACTTTTGCAGCACCTCTTTCGGGACGTATGAGAGCAGCCGTATCACACGCTTCTACACAACAGGACTCACCCACGAGCAACGTGTCTGACGCAGAACAACTTATGCCTTCGGCACCAGACAGCGGCATGTACGTACCGCCAGGGAAGCGGGACACGGCCCCAGCCAAGGCAGCCCCCTCCGCCGACGGCCGCCGCACCGCCCGCCACTCATGCAACCACTTAAAAATCAAATCAAGAGAATATACAACAACAGGAGATATATGAAACAGCAAAAAGCATTGACTCTTAAGACTTTAACCAAAAGCAACGTTTGGGATATACAGGAAAGCGACGTGTTCAGACTGCTGCGCTCGGCCGATGCCGACGCTGACCTGAAGGGCAACATCCGACGCTACACCGACATCATACGCAGCGCGTTCGAGATAGAGGAGCTCAAGACCGACGACCCACGCATCACAAGCAAGATAGAGGCCCGGGGCTTCAAGATAGAGAAAGTAGACCTCGACGACAGCACAAGCATCACGTGGGCACTGAAGAAACGGCCCATACTGCGCGTCACCGACCTCACTTACGAGAACATACGCCACATCTCCGCCGCCAAGCTCATGGAGGTGCTGGACCGCAACTTCGGCGGAGGCTGGGAGTCGCTCTCGCAGAGCATACAGGACATCATAGAGAGTGGGTTCGACATCAGCACCACCACCCTGCCCAAAGACCGCCTTCACAAGCCCGGCGGCATGTACGAGAAGAAGGTGGAGGACGGCTATGAGGTGCTCGAGATAGAGAAGGGCGCATGGGTGGAAGCCATCTTCGCTAAGGAGAAGCCTAAGATGACCAAGCTCACGGCACTGGTGTCTGACGAGCCGTCGGAGAAGAAGTACGACGATGACGACGACGAGGATGAGGACTTGCCCGAGACCGACGACAGCTACAACGACGACGAGGATGACGACGATACCTTCGATGAGGACAAGCTGACCGAGGAGAGCTACCGCACGACATTCGACACAGACCCTGAGGATCTGAACCTCGAGGCCGAGGACGTGAGCGACGACGACGAGTTCTAAGGCTCCGCCACACAGCAGCCACAATACACGCTACGGGGACATGCCAGTCTGCAACGACGGCATGTCCCCGTAGTGTTTTCCCATAGCCACGCCCCACATGCGCCACTACGACCACGCACATCCCGACACATCCTCACAGGGCTGCACCACGCCATCAGCAACACAAATACACCGCACACGCCAGACGCATTTGCGAAACGGCACATTCCGCACTGCGATTCGGCCCATTTCGCAGCCTGAAACGGGCCGTTTTGGAGCGCGAAACGGGCCTTTTCACAACGCACTTATTATCAACGCATTACGCGTTCAGATTCATAGCATCCCAGTTTGCCTGCCCAAACACATGCAAGCTCTGCCCTGCCGACAGGCACGCACTGGGCCACCACGGCACGCGCAGGGGTACACACATGGGGCCACGCGTCCGAAAACTTTTGACGCTTTGGCATTTATCACAGTAGAAAAGCCAAAAAAAATGATAGCGTAAAGAATTATTAGCTTAATTTCGCATGTAGTAAAAACACCTGCGTCATGGTGCCAGTGGCCACATGACATGTGCACGCCGCCATGACGCGGAAACCCAATAACTTTAGATTTCTAAACAATTATGGCAAACAGATTCATTCTCAACGAAGTGTCTTACTTCGGACCCGGCGCACGCAAGGAGCTGCCCGGTGTGGTGAAAGCACGTGGTTTCAATAAAGCACTCGTCGTTACCGACAAGGGACTCATGAAGTTCGGCGTGGCTAAAATGGTGCTTGACGTCCTCGACGAGGCATCCATCGCATACGAGATATACGATGAAGTAAAACCCAACCCCACTGTCACCAACGTGCAGCAGGGCGTGGAGGCATGCAAGAAGGCAGGAGCCGACTTCATCATAGCCATAGGCGGAGGCTCGTCTATGGACACCGCCAAGGGCATAGGCATCATCTGCACCAACCCCGACTTCGCCGACGTGGTGTCGCTTGAGGGCGTGGCCGACACCAAGCACAAGTGCCTCCCCATCATAGCGCTGCCTACCACGGCAGGCACCGCCGCCGAGACCACCATCAACTATGTAATCATAGACGAGACACGCCAGCAGAAGATGGTGTGCGTAGACCCCAACGACATACCGGCCGTAGCCATCATCGATGCTGAGCTCATGTACTCACTGCCCAAGGGTCTCACCGCCGCCACCGGCATGGACGCCATGACCCACGCCATAGAGGGCCTCATCACTAAGGCCGCATGGGAGATGAGCGACATGTTTGAGATTAAGGCCATAGAGATGATACACAAGTACTTGCCCATAGCTGTCAACGATCCGAAGAACCCCGAGGGCCGCAACGGCATGGCCGTGGCGCAGTACATTGCCGGCATGGCATTCTCTAACGTAGGTCTGGGCGTAGACCACGGCATGGCGCATCCTATGAGTGCGCTCCACGATGTGCCCCACGGCGTGGCATGCGCCCTGCTCCTGCCCACCGTGATGCGCTTCAACATGCCTGCCGCCAAGGCCAAGTACGTAGACATAGCCAAGGCTTGCGGCGTGTACACCGACGGCATGACCGTAGACGAGGCCGCCGAGGCTGCATGCAAGGCCATCGAGGACCTGTCGAAGCTCGTGGGCATACCGCAGCACCTCAGCGAGCTCGGCATCACCGAGGCCGACATACCCGCCCTGGCCGACCAGGCCATCACCGATGTCTGCACGCCCGGCAACCCGCGCGAGGTGACACGCGACGACATCGTGGCCCTGTACCACCAGATACTCTGATGCGCACGGCTGCATGACATAAGAAAACCGGCCACAGACACGGCGTGAGTACGCCCGTCTGTGGCCGGTTGCCTTTTCTGCGGATTATCAGTTGCCGAGAGCCTTGTTGAGCACGTCGTTCACCTTCTTGTTGGCAGCGTCGCGCACCTTCTGCTTGCCCTCCTCCACCTTGGCGGCAGCGGCAGCCTTGGCAGCGGCCTCGGTGGCCTTCACATCGCTCTCCACCTTCGACTTGGCGGCAGCGGCAGCAGCCTTGGCGGCAGTCTCAGCGGCCTTGGCACCGGCCTTGGCCTGGTTGGCGTCGGCGTTCACGGCGTTCTTGGCATCAGCCGCGCTCTGCTTCACGCTCGACGGCAGGTTCACGAAGCCGTTGATGAGCTCTGTCACGGTCACGTCGCCGCTTGCCACCTTCTTTATGGCATCGGCATTCTGGTTCACATACTCCTTTATCTTGGAGGCATAGGCGGCAGCCTCCTCGGTCTTGCCCTCCTTCACGAGCTTGTCGTAGGTCTCCTTGGCATCGGCCACGGTCTGCTTCAGGCTCTTGGCATCGGCGCTGCTGAGGTTCTTCTCCAGTGCGCTCGTCACCGATGCTGCGGCCGATGCGGCAGCGCCGCCGGCCTCAGTTGCAGCGGCGGCTGTGGTGTCGGCTGCTGTGTTCTCTACTGTGTCTGCTACAACATCGCTTGCCGATGGTGCCTGCTTAGCGCCACAAGCCGTGAGGGCTGCTGCGGCACATACCATGATAAACAGTTTCTTCATCTTTTCTTTATTTTTATAATTGATACGTTTCTATACACATCCGTGTCACGCCCTACCGCTGCATGCCATGGCATACGCCCACGTCAGCGCGGCCTAACGTTAACGGCGGCAAAATTAGTGATTTTTATTTATTCGCGGTGCAAAATGGGCTTAAATGATGTTATAACACCTTTCAACCACAGCCATCAGCCTCGCTGCCGGCCATTCCGTCAACTGAACTCCGACAGCACGGCGAGTATCTCACGCCCGTACTTCTCGGCCTTCTTCGGTCCGAAGCCCGGCACGAGCATCAGGTGCCTCATGTCGCGCGGCTTGCTGTTGGCTATCGCTATCATCACCTTGGTGTGCATGATGACGTATGCCGGCACGCCGTCGGTGTCGCTGCGCTCCTTGCGCCACGCACGCAGGGCGTTGAAGGCCGCCATATCATTGATGTCGCCTACCGACACTCCGCCCGTAGGCACCACCACCTCGTCTGATGCCGCAGTCTGACGCGCCGCCCTGCGCTGGGGCTTCGGCTTCTCGGGTGCCTCTATGGCCGCCAGGGCCTTGGCGCGGAGATATGCCGACAGGGCGAAGCCCGATGCCTGCACAAACCGCAGCAGACGGCACTTGGTGCGCAATGCCTCGGCAAGTGTGCCCAGACTCTCGGCCGTGCGCTTCTGCACCTCCTTGTTGTCGGTCTGCAGCTGTGTGGCCGACAGCAACTGCTCCACCTCGCGCAACTTCTTGAGGAAGTACTCGGCACCCTTCTGCAAGCGCGTCTGCAACTGCGCGTCGTGCTGGTAGTCGGCCGCCGATGCTATCATGGCGGTGTACTGATGGTGGAAGGTGGCGGCCACGTCGCGCACCTCCTTGAACAGTATGGCATAGCGGGCCTTGTACTCAAGGGCGAGCTTCGGGAACGTGCGCTGGTAGTGCTCCGTCACGACGCGCATCATGGAGTAGAAGGCCGTGAGCACATCGCCGAAGCCATACAGGTCGGCCACCTGCTCGAGGAAGAAGCGACGCTGCAGCCCCTCCACCGCGCTGTCGTCGGGATGACGGCTGGCCGCGAACGCGCTGAAGGCGTCTATGGAGGCATCGCGTATTATGGCACTGGCCGGGATAGGCGCACTCAGCACCAAGCCCTCAAGCGACTTGCAGCGGCTCAGGGCCACATAGGTCTGGCCGTGGGCGAAAGACGAGCTCACGTTTATGATGGCATGGCTGAACGTCAGGCCCTGGCTCTTGTGTACGGTGATGGCCCACGCCGTCTTCACTGGGTACTGGCGGAACACGCCCTCCACCACCTCCTTTATCTCCTTCGACTTCTCGTCAAGCTCATAGCGGCTGTTGGTCCACTCCTCGGGTGTCACCTCTATGGCATCGCCGCCCTCCTTGGGCACCACGCTGAAGCCGCGGCTGCTGATGGCCGTCACGCGTCCTATCATGCCGTTGTAGTAGCGTTTGTCGGGCGATGAGTCATTCTTCACGAACATCACCTGCGCGTCTTTCTTCAGCTCCAGCACCTCATCGGTGGGATAAGACATCTCGGGAAACTTGCCCTCCACCTCTGCCTTGTAGCTGAACGATGTGCCCGGCAGCTTGGCCAGCTCACGGCTGTTGACCTGCTGGGCCATGAAATTGTGCGTGGTGAGACGTATATAGCCCTCATCGTCGGCAGGTTTGAAATCAGGTATGTAGCGGCTGTTGAGCACGTCGAGCACATGGCGGTCGGCCTTGTTGTCGCGCACCTTGTTGAGGATGTCCACGAACGCCTTGTCGTCCTGACGGTATATGCGCGTAAGCTCTATGACGAGATACTCCGTCTGGCGCAGTGCGCGGCTGCTGAAGAAGTAGGGCGTGTCGTAGTAGGCAGACAGCATGGCCCACTCCTCCTCCTTGGCTACGGGGGCGAGCTGCCCGAGGTCGCCGATGAGCAGGAGCTGCACGCCACCGAACGGCAGCGAGCTGTGGCGGTAGTGGCGCAGCACGCTGTCTACGGCATCGAGCAGGTCGGCACGCACCATGCTTATCTCATCTATGACGATGAGGTCGAGACTGCGCAGTATCTTTACCTTCTGCTTGCTGAACTTATGGCTTCCGCTCTGCTGAAACGGAGTGTCGGGCACGTGCGGCGAGAACGGAAGCTGGAAGAACGAGTGCATGGTCATGCCCTCGGCGTTGATGGCCGCTATGCCCGTGGGGGCGAGCACCACGCAGCGTTTGGATGTGTTGCGCTTCAGGTGGCGCAGGAACGTGGTCTTGCCCGTCCCGGCCTTGCCCGTGAGAAAAAGGTTGCTGCCCGTAGTCTCTATAATGTCCCATGCCAGTTTTGCCTCATGGCTCATCTCCATTTCCATGTCATCGTCGTTTTGCCGTTATGCCACCACGACCACACATACTATGGGTGCGGCCGTGGTGGCAGATATAATTCATTGCAAAGATAGTGCAAGCGCGAGAGCAATGAAACTTGTTTCAATTGCCGAGCCGCAGCCTATCTTATGCAAAGTTACAACTCTTTTGCCGAAATAGCGACTGACGCACCTGCTATTTCGGCAAAACTCAGAATACGCATTCCGCTTTTGCGCCACATAAAAGCGTCATGCTCAGCGTATCACGTACATCCTAAACGATTTCTCCGGGATGCTGTCGCGGAGCACAGTGGCATCTTTCGTGCTCTCACACATAGCGTCTGACTCCACGGGCACTATGGCACAGGGATTGTCGAGCGTGTTCTCGGCATCCATGTCAGCACTGTGCAGCGTGGTCACTACGGCGGAGCGACGGCCCTTGAGACCAAGGATGTTAAGGCGTATGTCCTGTGGCTTGTCAGACGTGTTGACCACCTTGACCACCACCTCACCCTGCCGCCTGTCCACCACGGCACTGGCGAAGAGCCCGTCCTGCCCCTGCTGTCCCACTACCGGCTGTCCGCCCATGGTAAGGGGCAGCACGTTGGTGCCCTTGTGGCACGAATACATCTGCTGCACGTAATAGCTTGCCGACCTGAACACGCGCGTGTTGTCGTACCATATCAGGTCGGGCCGCCACTGCCACCCGTCCACATGCGCGAAGAGCGGAGCGTATGTGGCCATATCCACGATGTCGGCATTGCGCTCAAGGCCGGTCATGAAGGCCGCCTCGCAGAGCGATGCCTCGTAGTGGTTCCACTTCTTGCCGCTGCCATGACAGGCATACTCACCGGCAAACACCCTCGGCCCCTTGCGGTCGTAGCGGTCATAGCGCAGCGCGTGCGACAGGAACCACCGCTCATCGCGATAGTAGTGCTCGTCCACAAGGTCGGCACCCATCTCAGTCATGGCCTTCCACCCACGCTCAAATTTATCCCCATCAGGGTCAGGGCCCGCCGACCCTACTATGCGTATGTCGGGGTACCGCGCCCTTATGGCCTTGACAAACGGCCGCAGACGCTCATAATACAAAGTGTCCCACTGCTCATTGCCCACAGCTATATACTTCAGTCCGAACGGCTCTACGTGCCCCATCTCGGCACGCTTCCTGCCCCACACGGTGGCGGTGTCGCCATTGGCAAACTCTATGAGGTCAAGACAGTCCTGTATGTACGGCTGCAACGAGTCCACAGGTACGTGAGCCTCGGGCTTCTCCCAGTTCTGGTACTGGCACGCCATGCCCACATTGAGCACAGGCAGGGGCTCCGCACCTATGTCCTCGGCAAGCTGGAAGTACTCGAAGAACCCGAGTCCGTAGCTCTGGTAGTAGTCGGGGAACAGACGGTAGGTAAATGTAGACTGCCAGCGGTTGTTGTTGAGCGGCCTGTTCTCCACAGGCCCGATGGTGTTCTTCCACTGATAGCGGTGTGCGAGCTGCTCCCCCTCCACTATACATCCGCCAGGGAAGCGGAGCACACCGGGATGGAGGTCGTAGAGAGCCTGTGCGAGGTCGCGGCGCATGCCGTTGGCACGGTCGCGGAACGTGTGCTTAGGGAAGAGGCTCACATGCTCCAGCGCCACGGCGTTGCGGCCCTTGAGGAGCAGACGCAGGTTGGCTTTCGGCACCGTGCATGGCGATGTCAGCATGAGCTCATACTTCCTCCACTCGCCACTGACGACCTTCAGGCGGGCGGAGGCGAACTCCTGATGCTCCGCCATGGTACACGGGTCTACAAGCGATACCTCCACCTCTGCCTCACCGCTTATGGCCTTTGCCCATACAGAGAAGCGGTAGCTCTCGCCCTTCTCCACGCCTATGCCGAAGTAGCCCTCGTTCTGCAAGCCCGTAGCCAGCTCGTTGTGGCCCGAATATCCCAGCACCACATAGTGCGGACAGCGGCCGAACGGCCCGTCATCCCTCACCTCCACATTGCCGAACGACTGCCAGCCCATGAGTGCTTGCGGAAACTCAAACGAGCGGTTCTTCACCAGCTCACCATACAGTCCGCCGTCGGCCGCATAGTTTATGTCCTCAAAAAACACGCCATACATGGTGGGCTGCACCGCCGCACCCACCTTCCTCGCATTCACGTCAAGGGTGTGCGTCTGCGCACAGGCGGCAGACACCGATGCCGATGCGATAAGCAACGAAAGAAGCCATTTACTTTTCATCTCGTATCGTATTATCTCTTTTGTAGTAATATCCATTAGGTACAGAATGCTTGTCAGCAAATGCAAAATTAAGAATAAAATACAAAAACGGCGCACAATCTCCTTACAAAAGAGACCATGCGCCGCGTCTTATTGCGTCTATGCACTTATGATATCTACTAAGACTCTATTTATCCGTCAGCTACTTCACCTCACAACCGGCCTGATACAGGCCGAACCGCACGCTGAAATGGCCCGAATCACAACGCCCTTGTCACGTCGTTCATAATCCATTGAGCCACAGCATCTTCGTCATTGCTGCCGATGACCTCGTCAAAGGCCGCCTTCACCTCATCGAAAGCATTGGCCACGGCCACGCTGTAGTCGGCCACGCTGCTCATAGGTATGTCGTTGAGGTTGTCGCCGAACACTACTATGCGGTCGGCACCGCACTCTGCCGCCACCTGACGTATGGCCGCGGCCTTGGTCGTGCCCGTGCGATAGATGTCGAGAATGCCCGTGCCGGCCTCGGCCACATCATGGTAGCAGTTGTACGAGCAGTCTATGTGGTGGCGGTCAATGTCGTCGGCCAGGGCACGCATGCGGTCGAAGTCGCCTATGGCAAACATCAGCATGGCAGGGTCGGGGTCGGCAGCAGAGAGCCGCCCGTCTACCACTAACCGCTTGTAAGGAGTGCCGAGGCGCGGCGTTATGAAATCGTGCTCACGGTTTGTCATAGCGGCTTCGTGGTGTACGCATATCTGGTTGCCGTGCTGACGGTAGACAAACGGCCTGACGCCATGCGCGTCAAACAGACTAAGCAAGCGGCCCACGGTGTCGTCGGCGAGTGTCTGCACATGGGTGTACGCACGGCGTGCGTTGTCCCACACGGCCCCACCCGCCATCAGTATGTATGGCAGACGGGCCTCTATGCCGTCCATGAGACTGACGACGGTGGCCGGGGTGCGTGCCGTGGCTACGGTGAACATCACCCCGTGCTGGCTGATAAGGGAGTTGAGAATACTACGGGTGTTGTCTGATACAGTGGCATCACTGCCGAGCAGCGTGCCGTCGAGGTCGCTGACATATAGGGTTCTTGTCATAATAGGAGTATGAATGAAAAAAGAGAATGCTGCGTCAGATTACGCCGAAGTGCGTGAGCGCGTTCAGCACACCGTCATCGTCTACCGACGACGTTACGTAGTCGCCCTCGGCCTTCACCTCATCGGTGGCGTTGCCCATCACCACCCCTATACCGGCCTTGCGCAGTATGGGAATGTCGTTGCCGCCGTCGCCGAAAGCCATGGTGTCGGCGATGCCTATGCCGAGATACGCCGCCATGGCCTCAAGGCCGCGCCCCTTGTCGGCGCCACGGGCCGTGATGTCCACGAAGTCGGGGTACCACCGCGCGGCAGTGCAACTGCCCAGAAGCGGCATCACGGCATCCTCCTGCTGCTTGTCGAAGAAAGGCGTGAGCTGCAGAATGTCATCGCGCAGCACCTCTTCCTCAGGCGACATCCACACGTGATAGTCGGTGCGCAGCAGGTTCTGCATGATATACTCCATCTTCTCGGGATAGAGCGCAGATATCTTGTGCCGCCCCACGATGACACACCCCGTGTGCTGCTCGCGGCACATGTCGGTGACGGTCTTGACATCGGCCGGAGCTATGGTGTGCAGACACACCGTGTCGTCGCCGATGAAGCAGTAGCCGCCATTGGTGGTCATGTAGCCGTCGATGAGATGGCTTATACTGCCAAGGTTGTTGATGAACAGGACCGGACGGCCCGTAGCTATGAATATTCGTACTCCGCGTGCCTTGGCACGCTCGAGGGCACTGACCGTAGACGCAGGTATCTCGTGGGTATTGAAGCTCACGAGCGTGCCGTCAATGTCGAAGAATAGAGCTTTTGTCATGTAGTGTAGTTATCCTCTTGTCGTTTCATTTCACGATGCAAAGTTAACGCTTTTGCATGACACGCCGAGCCTTTACCGTCGTTTTTTGCACTCAGGCTGATGTATTTTCACAAATAGCCTACTCTTTATCCAGCAACCAAAGTTCTTTTACTGTATTCTTGCAGAATATCGGCTATTTTTGAGACGTGGCATCCTTAAAAAACGACTAATTTAGTGTCGTCTTCAATATTTATTTTGCTCGTCAAACCGTTTCTTCAATTTATACAGGTCTGATTCGTGGTTGGCAATATCTGCTCGATAGTTTTTATAGAATCTGAGAATATACCGAAATTTCTCATTAGATGTGAGTTCTTCGATATTATTAAAGTCATTTTTGAATATTATTGGATAAAGCTCTTTTTTCTCTTCATCTGACAATTCATGCATAGCTTCACGCCATTTTTGCGTATACCCCAAATGCTCAAAGAACAACCTGAACAGAAGGAACGTTTCTGGCATTATTAACAATTCCATATATTCCTCTTCATCATGTCCAAAAGCCTTCTCAAAGAAAGAAAGTCCACGTCCTACTTTTCCTTTCGTAGCATTCAGTATTGCTTGTACAGCCCGAATATATTTTCTATTCCAGTGTATGCCTATATAGTCCCTATCATGGCTGTGTTCATCTCGTATAGGATGATATTTCATAGGAAACGAGTAGATACTTACATTAAGTTTCTCACACAAATCAACATTAACTCTTAAACGATGATACAAATCTACAGGTTTGTCATCAAAGTTATATAGCAGATAGTTTGAGAAATCCTTAAATCCATATTCCACACTCAGATTAAGAGCCTTTGTATACGCGGTTTCTGTTTTTATATTATCAAAAGCTATGCGCAATGGGCGCACTGCTATTTTTGACAGCAACGAAACGCGTTCATCCGTAAAGAGACGGGCATCAACACCTTGATTGAAATCGACATATCGTAAGCGTCCTTTTTGACGAGAATATTTCTTTTCAAAAAAAGTTGCAAAATCCTTGTAAGTTTCTGTTAAAGCCTTTTTAGTACAAGTTTCTGGGTGAAGTAATCCATATTGCTCACGTAGGGCATATATTCGTGTGCGTTCCGACTCATTAAGACTTTTCATTTCATTAATCTCTTTAAGCAACTTCCAGCACTTGCGTATATAGGCACGATCATTCATTCCTAACCTAAGATTGCGTACCGCTATCTTGTATTGATTAGGTTCTATATATTTTGCCTTAGGAGTAAAGCCACAAGAACATATATCTTCTATAATCTGTGGAAGTTCTTTTGAGGCAAGAACATTGTTATCCATAAGTAGAAGATTTTGTTTGTCTCCATATAACCGTTTGGTTCTCTCAACACGTTCTTTTAAAGGCAAATATGGTTGATACTTAGGTTCCAATATAGGAACGGCACAGAATGGGCATTTCCTTATACATCCTCTTGTTGCATAACTAAAATATGCGGCACTGTCAACATAAACATAGTCTATTTCATCAAGAATAGAATAGTCCAATGGCAATTCGTCAATTATATAAGGATTGTCTGTGTCAATATCTTTATAAGGAGTATGTAGCGTTCCGCAATGTGGTTTTATTCCCGTTGCCTCTTCTATCTCCTTTGGTTGAATAGATGCAAGGACACCGCCTACCATCAAATTCTTCACATCCTTTACCATTGTTTTGGCAAAAAGGATTGTTTCTATCGTTATATCCCAATAGAAAGTGAACAATGTGGTAACACCAACCCAATCCCATCTCGGGTGATTTAGATATTCCTTCTTATGATAATAGTTCTTAAAATGCTCAATCCAAGGGTAGAGCAATATGGCAAAATCAGAGTCTTCTATTCCTATTTTATCCAAATCGCTCTTTTTTCGATACTTAATATATTTAGCTATGTGATTTGCCCGAAGTTTCCAATTTATAGAATTATCCATTTGGTTGAGTTTGTCAACACAATCGGATGTAATTTCGTTGATTACAAATTCCGTTAAATCTCCTTTATAGAAAACCACATTGTCGCCTCGAAGCCTAAAATAAGTGGCAAGTTTCATCAATGCTATTGGTGGAAACTTGTTCTTATAATTTGGTTCTAAAAGCAGTACGTTGCGATTCATTTTGTTATTTCTTTTTCTATGCTTCCAATCAAAGCTTCACGCATTGTTTCATCCGCTATAGCATTGCTGATGGCTGCATATATTTTTCCTATTAGTTTCTTTTCTTTTTTGTTGTAAGCGGAATAGATAGGGGCATCTGTACGATAAACCGTTTTCCCCACTATTACATTCGAACTTGAAGCTATTTTTGAAACAATACTTATATCTTGCTTTACATTAGTATCTGCAGGCTTCAATCGTTCTATGACCCCTTTCAGAGGTGAATTTGCGCTCTCTATTTTTTTTGTAACATTACTCAGCTGTTTCTTTGCTTGTTCTTCCTTTTTTTGATGTTCTTCAAGTTGACGTTGCAAGTCATCACGTTCCTTCTGGCTTGTATAGCCATTCTTTTCTTTTTCTTCTATTTTAGTACGTAGTTCACTGCCTTTGGCTAATGTCGTAGCACTTGAACGCACTTTTTGTGCATCATAACATAGTTCCTT
>JALFIM010000101.1 GCA_022775985.1 Prevotella sp. | reverse complement strand
GAAAACGTGTACCTTTGCATCGCAATTAAGAAACAACGCAATTGCAATGAAAAAGAATGGCTCCGTAGCTCAACTGAATAGAGCATCTGACTACGGATCAGAAGGTTCCGGGTTTGAATCCCAGCGGAGTCACTAAGAGGTTGTCTGATTTCTCAGACAACCTCTTTTGCTTTTACAGCCCACATTTTTTGTTATTATATTATTGCTGTCCGCTAATTCTGGGTCAGTAGAAAATTCTCACCATAGTTGCCAGCCCGGAAACACGGCTATGATGGATATGCAAAGCTAATAATGCCGTTAGGCACGTTTGAACCATTGGTGGGCTCGATTGGCTTGAATACGAAGGATGGATTAGTAGAAGTCACAGAATACGAATACGGATGGGACGGGTACTTGGAACGTGAGCTGCGCTTTCTTGTGAGACGAAACAAATAGGGAGGATATACCTTTCAAGATAACAAGTTGATGCGATTGGCGGCAGAGCTATTGTTGAACTATGGTTTAGGAAATGAAAATTAAAGTAATTTGCGAAGTTTACGATAGTTAGTCAAAGGCTAAATGTAAAGTTGGGGATGCTCCGTGGGGGCATCCCCTTTTATTCTATTCTGTAAATGATAGATCAAGCAAGAAATCATAGATGCTAACGATTTGTATGCCGTTTTCATCACTCCAGGGTTTTGTATGCTCACCAACAACAATCAGTTTACGGAAAGAATCGTCAACCAATTTTAGTGAACGTTTCTCTTGCTCCATCTTTTCTGCATCCGGCATCTTATAGGCAGATTGGATGTATATGCGTTTACTTCCCTTGTTGCATACAAAATCAACTTCAAGAGTGACACGTTGTTGTTGTCCTTCTGTATTTCTGACTCTGTTGAAAATATTTCCGACATCAACAAGCCATCCACGCATACGCATTTCATTATAAATGACGTTTTCCATAATATGGGTCACCTCATTTTGCCGGAACGACAGGATGGCGTTGCGTAAGCCGACATCTTGATAATAATACTTAGACAATGAACCAATATATTTGCGTCCTTTAATATCATAGCGTTCAGACTTCTCTATAAGAAAAGCATCCTGCATATACCCCATGTACAAAGCGACTGTCTTATCAGCAATGTTTTGTACATGGGCTACGGACTTAAATGTATCTGCAATTTTTCTGGCACTGACAGGTGCTCCAATACTTGAAGCAATGGTTTTGGAAAGTTCTTCAAATTCCTGTTTCAAGTCAATACCATTGCGCTCATAAATATCGCGTAGGTAAACTGTGCGGTAAAGATGAAGTAAAAAATCCGTTTTCTTATCATCTCCAACTTGTGTTAGAAGTTGTGGCAAACCTCCATACATTCTATATTCCGCCCACCCTTCTTCAACAGAACCATCATAAACAGACATGTATTCCTTGAATGAAAGCGGCCAAACATGAATTTCATCCCCTCGTCCTCTAAATTCCGTTACAACGTCAGAAGAGAGAAAACGAGAATTTGAGCCAGTAACATAAACATCTGTACCTTCAGTGACAGATAATGTAGAAAGGACTTCCACAAAATCCTTCACTTCTTGTACCTCATCAATGACAATGTAGTATGTATCATCATCCTTCATCACATTATCAATATAATCGAGTAATAAGTCAGGGTCTTTGAAAGCTTTGTTTTTACGACTTTCCATATCTATTATAATGATATGGTCATCTTGTACGCCATCATCCAACAGATGCTGACGAAACAACTTCTTCAGTAAGAATGATTTTCCAGACCGTCTGATGCCTGTGACAATTTTAATAAGTCCATTACCTTTGGAACGGACCAATTGATTAATATAAGTTGTTCTGTTTACTATCATTTAGTTCGCGATTTTGTCACATGTGACAGTTTTGCGAAGATAAAGGTAATGCTTTTATTTGGAATGTAACTAATAATCAACTAATTATTTTCTGCAATTACATAAATATGTCTATTCCATTCAACTCAAATCTGCACACGTCGCGAAGCTGCCGGATTAGATTAGAGTCCAGCAGCTTCTTCGCCTTGTGCCTTTGTGGAAGTCGTATCACAAAAGAAAAGCCTTCATCTTACTGAGGACGCAAGACAAATTACTGAGGACGCAAGACAAAGGCGTATGGAAAAGGGTGATTAGGCAGTATTTCGCTTCATGAAAACTACTTTACTTCTACCAATATAGGTACATGGTCACTCATTTTGTTAGTTTCATCCCATGTGTATAGTTTATAATCAGCTATATCGGCATTGATAAAAGCATAGTCAATGAAGAATTGACACGTTTCCTTGAATTGGTGGAAATAAGTTGGGAGAGATTCTTTTCCATAAGATTCATTAAGAAACGTATGATGTGCCGACTTCAGTCCATGCTCCTGCATCCAGTCAAAAATAGGATAAGGATTGTCCTTTCCTGTTCGTTTGGAAGAAGATATGATGTTATAGTCGCCAATAATTACAGTCTTGTATTGGGATATGTATTCTTTGTAATACTCCAGTATTTCCAGCAAAATGTCAATATAAGAGTCGTTTGCTCCATCTTTGACCTTAGTGGGCCAGACTGCGAGCAACAGATATTCATCATCTAAAATTACAGGAATGGCAAAGTTCAGATTGTTATTAGCCCAACTTGGAATCTCGTGCTTATGCTTATTTGAGACAAAAACACCGAGACCTTTGATGTCATAGTTGCCTACCCAATAAAAGTGATATCCATCAGGTACAACAATATTGTTGGCGTTTCCGCATTCGGGAACGACGAAGGCACTGGTGTCCTTGTGTCTAAACAGCCAGTCAATCTTGAATTGCTTAGACCAAGATATATTGTACGATAAGATTTTCATATTTGTGCTTTGAGGATTGATGCAACAACGCATGTCGCGCGTGTGCATGCGGCTCATCTGCGCCGTATGCACACCTGCCGTACGGTGGCGCCGGCATCGTCGGCGTTGAAGGATACGATGCCCGACTGCCTCACGGGCTGTCCCTGCTGCGGGTTGACGAGCTGCACGCCATCGGCTATGACGGTGCCGTTGACGCTGACGGTCAGCTTGTCGCCGTCAACGTTCACGTTGGCCGTACACCACGCATCGTTGCTGCCGAACGTGTGCCAGCGCGTGTCTCCTGCCACCTTCGCGCCCGACTTGCGGTTGAGCGTGAGCACGGGCATCGACCGCAGCGACACCACCAGTGTGCCCGTGGCGTTCCAGTCGAATGCCATGTCAAAGTCTTTCAGTTCATCATACATGTTCCAGTAGCCGCGCTTTCCCATCCTCGTGTCGGGGGCCGTGGCCAGGTTGTAGCCGCCCTCGCTGCCACATTCGTCTATGGCGGCCAGCACGTCGTCTATGGCCTTGTCGGCTCCCTCCTCGTCGTAGTGGCGGATGTACGCCTGTTTGGCCGCGTTGAGCATGTTGCGCACGTGCTTTCCGCCGTTCGCGCCCATGTTGTTGGCTATGATGTCGTGCGTGGCCACGGCCGTGGCGTCGGCCATGGCCGGTGAGTCGTAGTACTGACGGATGTATGCCATGGCCTGTACGGTGTGCGTAGCCCCGAGGTCTACTATTATCCTGCGCCTCAGGTCGTCGCACGGTGCCAGCATGTCGGCATCGCGTAGCAGCAGATACCGCTCTGCGCCGCTGCCCCCCATGCGCTCCGCCAGGGCCACGTAGCGTGCCAGCACGGCATCGCGGTCGCGTCCCTCTTTCTGCCGTGCGCGGCGCAGCAGCGACTCGAAGGCCCCCTGCGTGTCGGCAGACAGCAGCATGCTGTCGGCCACGGCATCGGGTATGCCGCGCAAGTCGTTGAACGCGTTGTCGAGCGATGAAGTCCAGAACGGGGCGACAGCGGCCCGCTTCACGGCCTTGGCCTTGGGCCCTGCCACGCTCTTACCAGCGCGTGCCTTCTGCACCTGTACCAGCAACGGGTCGGGTGGGGTGGTGCTGCGAGCCAGGGAGTCGAGCTGTGAGTCGATGCCCTTCATGGCCACGAGGCCCTGAAAGGCCGTCAGCGACATGTCGGGGTCGGCCAGATACATGGCTATGTGCGTGGCATCGTCGGGCTTGGCGCACAGCAGCAGGGCCTCCATGAGCCGCTGGCGCGTGTCGGTGTCGTCGCACCTGTCCACCGCCTTGCCCAGTCCTGCCCGCACCTCATCGGTGTACTGCGTGCCGGCCGGCTTCTGCGTGTAGGCGGCCAGGGCCTCTATTATCCTCACGGCGGCCTTGGCCTGTGCCGGGTCGTTGGGGTCGTTGACCTTGCTCAGCATCTCTATGCTTGCCGATGCCGTGGAGCATAGCTTGCCGAGGGCCTCGGCCGACGGCGTGCGTCCCGTTATAGTCACCTGCTTCACTGTTTCCGTAATCTCTGCCTCCAGAGCCCGGCGGCTCGTCTGTGCGTCGGCGATGGAGCATGCTGCGAGCATCGCCAGGCATGATATGATGAGTTTTCTCATGTGTGTGTTTCTGAATCTTCGTATTGTCAATGTGTGCCGTACTGGCCAACGGAGTGCAAAATTACTCAAAAAATATGAATCTACCGTATGTGTAGAGCGAGAAAACGCGGCCTTGTGCGGCACGAGGTGCGGTGTAGGTGCCATACATGGGCGTGCGGCAGCACGACGGGTGCTGGGCCAAGACGTGACGGATGCCGCCACGAAGCGTGATGAACACGTCCGCAAAGCGTGATGAACACGTCCGCAAAGCGTGATGAACACGTCCGCGAAACGTGATGAGCACAGCCACGAAGCGTCACAGGCTGTCGCCAGGAGTCATCGGTGACGGCTGCTCCTTATGGCGGCGGTTCTTGTACTCGCTCGGTGTCATGCCGTAGTGCTTCTTGAACATGGATGAGAAGTAGCTCAGCGTACCGAATCCCGACCTGAACGCCACTTCGGATATGTTGAGGTTGCCTTGGTCTATCATCCGCGCGGCGGAGCGTAGGCGGTAGTGGCGCACATACTCGTTGGGCGACAGCCCCGTGAGACTCTTTATCTTGCGGTAGAAGGTGCTGGCACTGAGGTTCATGGCCTTGGTGAGCTCATCGAGCGACAGGTCGGAGTTGTACAGTTCAGCCTCAATCATCTGGTTGAGCTTGTCGAGCAGTTTCTTGTCGCCATCGTGCAGCGGTGGCATGCTGTCGGCATCGTGTGGCGGTGGCACGCTGTCGCCGTCAGGCGTAGGCTGGGGGGGTGTGACTTGTGGCGTGTGTGCGTCGGCAGTGTCGGCAGCCGTGGCCGTGATGATGGGCGCATCGGCCGCGTGGGGTGGGGTGGATGTCACGGCCATGGGCCCGCAGTCGGCACCGCGCTCCGCCCCGATGGGCCCGTGGCGCTGTATCTGCTCCACGATGCCGTGCATCCGCTCTATGCTGGAGCCTATGAGCGATAGCTGCTCCCTCTCCTTGGCGCTGAGGTCGTCTACGCGCGTCAGCTCGTGTAGAGGAGAGCTGATGATGTCGAGCTGCGTACACAGTTCGTGCGCCACGCTATCGAGGAGCGCCGTGCTGGTCATGTTGAGTTGCTGCTCGTGCCGCAGCATATCCTCCACCATGCGCATCTGCTTCTTGCCGTCCTTCAGCCTCATGTGGAAGCGCAGCAGCATGTAGCCCAGACATGCAGCTATGGCTGTATATATGAGCATGGCCCACCACGACAGCCACAGGGCGGTGGGCAGTACTATCGTCACGGTGCCGTCGTGCATGGCATCGGCATGTGCGGCCGTGGCGCACAGCAGCATGACGGCTGCCGTAGCGGCGTGTGGCATGTGTGGTATGCCCTCGTGGGCGTGTCGGTCGTATAGTAGCATTGTCTTAGGTATATGGCCGCAAGGCGGCATTCGTTCATCGCAAATTTATGAAAATAAATTCATCGGCGGCTGCTAAAAGTTAAAAACTCACGTATTCTGCTCATATCTTAAAGTCGAAAATGGCCATAGCCACATGCATGGCAGTTCGGCATGCCATTTTGTGCGGATTTGAGCGTTTTGCGAAACGGCCCATTTCGCACTGCAAAACGGCCCATTTCATCGTGCGAAACGGCCCATTTCGCAACACGAAACGGCCCATTTCGCAAATGGGTATGGAAACGGCCGCAGCGAGAGGCCGCTTTTGTGAAGAAACATGAAAAATTGTTACCCTGACTTGGCGGTGCTGTTTTCGCTATTCTGTCATGTTTTTGCATGAAAATGGATAATATGAGACAAAACAGGGAACGGAATGGTATTTTTGTGCATTTTTGACCGATTTACGAAAGTTAATGACGGATTAAAAAAATAGAAAATATTTTATCTTCTTTAAATTTGCAACATCAAGATGACAAAGTGGCCCCACGGCCATTTATTGATACTATGAGGGCCACGGCGCGAAACATGCCAAAGGCGGTGCAGAGTCACCGCAGGGCACCATGACTACAACACTATTACCCGGCCCGGCCCGACCTTATGACGACGACAACCTGCAAGCCCCACGGCCGCCAGCACCCCATGACGACACGCCGCTGAAGGGCGGCCTCCGTGCCACGCGGCACGACTCCTCAACGACACCCTTAATAAAACATATTAAAAACCAATTTTTTATCAACTAAAAAACATTATCAGTATTATGGAAACCACATCAAGAAGCCAACAACGGCTAAACCACATGGACCCGCCATAGGCAGCCCGCGTGGCACGGCGTGCCGCATGACGGTGCGGCCGAAGCGTTTTATCAATCATCATCAGATAGTAATGAATGCTACTATTTTAATCTAAATTTATTTATTAACTAATGAAATCATCAATGACTAACAAACAACAGTTCACATCTTGGGGACAGGCATTGACGAGACTCATGCGACTGTCGGTCATGGCTATATTGCTGGCATTGGCATGCGGCGAGGCAAGTGCGCAGTCTATCACAGTGAAAGGTGTCGTCAAGGATTCTCACGGAGAGGCCATAGTGGGCGCATCCGTAGTGCCACAGCGCAACGCCACCACGGGTACCATCACCGACATCAACGGCGACTTCACCCTGAAGGCTACCCCCAACGATACCATCGTAGTGACTTACATAGGTTTCAAGACCTATAAGTTCGTGGCAAGGGCCAACCGCCTGCAGAACGTGGTGCTCGAGGACGAGGCCGCAGCAGTAGACGAGGTGGTGGTAGTGGCCTACGGCACGCAGAAGAAGACCACCGTCACGGGCTCAGTGTCGGCAGCCGACCCTAAGGAGCTGCGCAAGAGCTCGGCAGTGAACTTCGAGAACCAGCTGGCCGGACGCATCACGGGTCTCACCTCGGTGCAGTCGGGCGGCGGTATGCCTGGCCGCGACGCAGGTACCATATACCTCCGAGGCGTGGCCACCACCAACGGCAGCTCACCTCTTATATTAATAGACGGTATGACGTACAGCAACATCGATACCAACCCTATATCCACCATCGACCCTAACGAGGTGGAGAGCGTGTCGGTGCTGAAGGACGCCTCGGCCACCGCAGTGTTCGGTGTGCGCGGTGCCAACGGTGTGATCATCATCACCACGCGCCGTGGCAATGAGGGCAAGGCCAAGCTGTCCGTCAACGTGCAGCACAGCTTGACGTCGTTCACACGCTACGACGAGCGCATACACTCATGGGACTACATGGCCCTGAAGAACGAAGCCCTGCGCAACGACAACTGGAACAATCCCGACTTCGACCCGGCCGCTGCCGGCGGATACTCGCAGGATATCATAGACAAGTTCAAGAACCCTCTGTGGGGACTTGACCCGTCAGACCCCAACTACGCGCAGCAGGTAGCCGCCCGCCGATACCTCTACGCCGACAACAACTGGATGAAGCTCATCTTCAAGACCACCACTCCGCAGACCAAGGTCAACGCCAACATCACCGGCGGTACCGACCGCTTCAAGTACTTCGTCAACGCCGGATTCATACACCAGGGCGGTAACTTCAAGACGGAGAAGAAGAGCGCGTTGGGCTACGACCCGTCATCATGGATGGACCGCTGGAACTTCCGCGCCAACATGGACTACCAGATTACGCGCGACCTCAAGGCCGGCATGAACCTCGGCTCGAGCATCTCCACCACCAACATGCCTGCCGCCAATCTCTACGGCGGCAGTGAGGCCGTCATGCAGAGCGACGTGTTCTATGAGGCACAGATCATGCTGCCTATGCAGGTAGGCCCTCTGACCCCTGCCGGCTACGGTGTACCGTCGGGTGCGCTCATACAGCCGCCCATCATGGACCGCTCGCCGTATGAGATAACCAACCGCATGGGTACACGCCAGCGCACGGACATAGAGTTCACGGGCCAGTTCACCCTCGACCTTGACCTCAGCCGCTACATAACGAAGGGCCTGAGCATCAAGGGTCAGGTCAACTACCACAACTCCGGCTCGCGTCTCCGCCAGGGCTACAAGCGAGAGGTGGCGTACAGCATAGTGCCCGACTACGAGAACGGCACGTTTACGTTCACTACTTTCAACCCCAACGAGACGACCCTGTCATTCTCTACGAGCGCAAGCTCGCTCTACAACATCAACGCCCAGGCGTCCATCAACTACGCACGCACCTTCGACAAGAAGCACACCGTGACGGGACTCCTGCTCGCACAGCGCGACAACTGGGTGTACAACGCTGCCGGCCAGCCCTACAACGTGCTCGGTTTCTGCGCACGCGCCACATACGACTATGACAATCGCTACCTCGCCGAGGTGAACATGGGCTACAACGGCTCCGAGCAGTTCGCGCCGAGCAAGCGTTTCGGTTTCTTCCCCGCATTCTCATTAGGATGGATCATCAGCAACGAGAAGTTCATGAAGTCGCTCACATGGCTCGACAACCTGAAGCTCCGCTACTCCAACGGTACGGTAGGTAACGACCAGCTCGGCGGCAGCCGCTTCCTCTACCAGGACAAGATAACGCTCTCCGGCGCATCGTACGTGGGCGGTCTGGGCACCGCTGCCATACGAAGCATCAACCAGGGTCTGCTCGGCAACAAGAACATCACTTGGGAGAAGGCACACAAGCAGAACTTCGGTGTAGACATCAAGGTGCTCAACAGCCTCTCGCTGAGCGTAGACTACTACACGGAGAACCGCTCCGACATTCTCATCACGCGCCAGACCATACCGGCCTTCCAGGGCTATCCGCTCGGCTATCTGCCCAAGGTGAACATGGGTAAGATGAAGAATCACGGCGTGGAGCTCGAGATGCAGTTCGACAAGAACCTCACCAAGGACCTGCACATGTCGCTCAAGGCCAACTTCGCCACCAACGAGAACAAGGTGACGTTCTACGACGAGGCACAGCGCACCGAGGACTACGCCTATCGCTACCGCACGCAGGGCTACCGCCTTGGCCAGTGCTGGGGCTACCTCATAGACTACTCCAAGAACGGAGGCTACTACGTGTCGGCTGAGGACATAGCATCAGACAACCTGACCTACTCGTTCGGCTCACCGCGTCCCGGCGACTTCCGCTACAAGGACCTCAATGGCGACGGCATCATCGACACCAAGGACCAGGCTCCTATCAAGTACTCCACGATACCGGGCCTCACCTACGGATTCAGCATTGGCTTCAGCTACAAGGGCTTCGACATATCAGCTCTCTTCTCAGGCGTGGGCCGCTACTCGCGCAACTACGCTACGTCTGACGGACAGGGCGTGCTCGAGAACGTGAAGCACGGCTACTACTTCAACTACCAGCGCACAGCATGGACTCCCGAGCGTTGGGAGAACCACGAGAAGATCACGTACCCGGCCCTCACCGCAGGAAGCCGCAGCATAAGCCAGCAGCCCAACGACTACTTCATACAGGACTGCTCGTTCCTGCGCCTGAAGAACCTCGAGTTGGGCTACACCCTGCCCAAGAACCTGCTCGCTTTCGCCGGCGTGACCAACTGTCATGTATATCTGAGCGGTCTGAACCTGTTCCTCTGGGACAAGCTCCACACAGACCACCTCGACCCTGAGGCCAACGGTTTCTACAGTTACCCGCTTACCAAGAACGTGAGCGTAGGATGCAACATAACCTTTTAAATGACAATTTCATTATGAAGAAAAGATATAATTTATTTGCCGCCATACTTATGGCCATGCCTCTGGCGCTGACCTCCTGCAGCGATGTGCTCAACATGGCACCCGGTGGTAATATGAATCTTGAGGAGGTCTGGCAGGACAACGACAAGGTGTCGGCTTACCTCAACACCTGCTACAAGAACTTCATGCTGCACAACGACCTGTACTTCTTCTGGTGCCGCATGCCGGTGACGTGCTCCGATGAGGCTTGGGACGGCGACGACCGCGACGTGAACTGGGCAGCACCCGCCAAGTACTACGCCGGCGACGCCACGGCTTCGGCACACCCCTTCTGGAGCGTCACGGGCCAGGGCAACGACAGTCATTGGGACAGGTTCTTCACGTCTATACACGACTGCAATTACTTCCTCGACAACATAGACAACGCTACTGTCACCAACGAGAGCGACCGCAACCGCTGGCGTGCCGAGGCTCATCTGCTCCGCGCATACTACTACACCGAGCTCGCACGCGATTTCGGATGCGGTATGCCGCTCATGGACCGCACATATTCTTATAATGACGACTTCTCGCAGGTGAAGAAGGCATCGTTTAAGGAGACCGTAGACTTCATCATCAAGGACTGCGACGAGGCCCTCAAGTGTGCTGACCTGCCATGGCGCATCACCACGCCGTCGGAGGCAGGACGTCTGCCCAAGGCTCTGGCATACGCGCTGAAGTCGCGCATGTCGCTCTATGCCGCCAGTCCGCTCTACAACGACGGCAACGACTACTGGCAGTGGGCGTACGAGCAGAACAAGGATGCTTACGAGGGACTCAAGCAGCAGGGCTACGAACTCTACCAACACTGCTACGACCGTGGTACGTTCTGCAACGAGGAGACCTCTGACCTCGTGCTCCCGGATTTCTACACCGACGAGGCCAATTACAAGAAAGCCTTTGAGGTGGCTGGCTATCTGAACGAGTATTTCTACAACTCCATGGAGTACTCTGAGAATCCACGCGACCGTGAGACCATCTTCCAGAGCCGCAGCGGCGGTGGCAACATAGGCTCTGAGGCCATAGGCGCATCCAATGGCTACAAGTGCGGCACATGCCCCTCGCAGGAGATGGTGGACTGCTACGAGACCATCAACGGCCAGACCATACTCAATCTCGGCAAGCCGTACAACGATGAGAAGCACGAGAACCCGAACCTCAATACCGCCAACACCATGTATCAGGAGCAGAATCCGTATGTCAACCGCGACCCGCGCTTCTATGCTGGTGTCTACTTCAACGGCTCACGCCGCTACTGCTGGTGGCCGTTCGATGAGACGGAAAGCAGCCCCGAGAACGCAGGTGGCAAGCGTGGCATGCGCCAGCGTTGGGTCATGACCTATGAGGGTGAGCCGCAGACCGGTATCTCGGCCTCAAGCCGCACACGTACCCGCACGGGCTACTACATCCGTAAGTTTGAGCATCCCAACACGGGTCTGAACAACGGTGGCGGACGCGCGGCTTTCAAGGAGTACCGCTTCGCAGAGGTGATACTCAACTATGCCGAGGCCGCCGCACATGTAGGCAAGAGTGTTGAGGCCATAAATCTCGTCAACCTCATACGCGAACGCGCCGGAATGCCCCTCCTGCCCAAAAGTCTTACGGGCCAGGAGCTCCTCAACCGCATAATCAATGAGCGCCGCGTGGAGCTGGCATTCGAGGAGGCACGCTACTTCGACGTGCGCCGTCTGCATAAGCCCGACGAGGACCTCTCGGCTACCGACAAGTGGGTTACGGCCATGCATATCACACGTGTGGGCGACAAGCAGTTCACCTACAAGCGCGGACAGGTCAACGGTCAGGCACGCAACTGCTGGCAGAACAAGTGGCTCAAGACAGCCATACCTCTCAATGAGGTAAACCGTGTCATCGCCATCACAGGCGAGAACTGGCAGAACCCCGGCTGGTAATCATGTTTCATCTTGAAAAAAACACAACAGAATGAAAAACAGTAAATTTATATATGCACTTATGCTTATGGCCGGTTCGGTTTGCACCATGTCGGCCCAAAGCATCAATGTGGTAGGCAAGGTGACCGACCCGCAGGGCGCACCTCTGCCGGGCGTGATTGTCACTTCCGACAAAGACGTAGCTCTCGCGCTCACCAACGAGGCCGGCGAGTTCACGCTCAAGAGTGCCGTAGACAACAAGAAGCTGAAGTTCCGCCTGCTGGGCTACAAGAACGTGGAGGTACAGCCCGAGGAAGCCATGAAGGTGGAGATGGAGACAGACATCAGCAACGTGGGCGAAATCATCGACCTCGGCTACTCCAAGAAGTCGAGGGACGTGTTCTCAGGAGCCGCTTCGACCCTCGCCGGCGACAAGTTGGAGAAGAACGCCAAGATAAAGATACAGGGCAGCTTCGCCGGCAACCTCGCAGGTCTCACCACTACGGAGACTGGCCGCCAGCTCTTCGGCGAGACTTACTCCATGAGGGTGCGCGGATACTCTGACATGCACGGCACGGGCCCGCTCGTAATAGTTGACGGCATGCCCTGCGCAGCAGGTTCGTCGTCTACATATTATGAGATGCTCACGGCCGAGGAGATAGAGTCTGTGTCGGTACTCAAGGACGCAGCCTCCGAGGCTCTCTACGGAACGCAGGGCACCAACGGTGTCATCGTCATCACCACCAAACGAGGAACACCCGGGAAACTTCAGGTCAAGGCATCTTTTGACGAAGGCATCCACCAGATGACACAGACCCCGACGTTCATCAACTCATGGCAGTATGCCACTCTGCGCAACGAGGCTGCCAAGAACGACGGCATGGGAAGCAACTACTTCTATACCGACGAGCAGATTCAGAACTACAAGAACGGCACAGACCCGTACCTCTATCCCAACACCAACTGGTTCGGCATGATGTTCCGCAAGTTCCAGCACACGCAGAAGGCCGGCGTCAGCGTGAGGGGCGGTACGGAGAAGGTGCGCTTCTTCTCTAACGTGAACTTCGCGCACGTGGGCGGTGCCTACCACACGGAGGGCACTGGCAACATGAGCGAGACGGAGAAGTACAAGGCCAATGACGCACGCTACTTCTTCAACTTCCGCTCCAACGTGGATGTTGACGTGACCAAGAACATCTCGGCATTCCTCAACATCTCGGCCAACATCACGAAGTATCACCAGCCCGGCATCAACAACATGGTGCAGAACATCTACCAGATGACGCAGGCCATGCCGTCTACGGTGTACGGCCCTGTGACTCCTGATATCGAGGGTGCAGCATGGACTCCCGGTGAGATTATCGTCACGGCCAACAACGACAACAGCCCTTATGCTGAGGTCAACCGCCGCGGCTTCTCCAACAACACGCTCACCAACGTGTATGCCGACTTTGGCCTGAAGTTCGACCTCGGCTTCATCACCGACGGACTGTCGCTCACCGGCGACGTGGCCTACAAGGGATACACCGACACCAACACCCACGCGTCGAAGAACTATCGCCGCTACATGCTCGACACCACGTCTGACCAGCTCAACTGGGTGCGCAAGGGTACCACCGACAACACCAACCTGTCATGGGGTAAGGGACAGAACGAGTTTTACGACTTCTCTTATCGGGCACACCTCGACTACGCACGTAGCTTCGGCAAGCACCACGTGTCGGGTATGGCTTACGCCCTCTACCAGCGCTACACCGATGGCGGCCTGTTCCCGCTCAAGCGCGTCAACACTGGCATCGAGGCCAACTACGACTACGACAGCCGCTATGCCCTCCGCCTCGTGAGCGGCTATGGAGCAAGCGACAAGCACTGGCGCACAAGCCGTTGGGTGAGCACTCCGGCCGTGTCGGCAGCGTGGATAGCAAGCAATGAGTCGTTCCTCAAGGACTTCGACCCCATCAGCTTCGCCAAGGTGCGCGTGGCTTATGGCAAGACTGCCAATGATGACAACGGCCTCTCGCGCTACTCTTTTGATGACTATGTGTCTTACAACCAGGGTGGTCCTATCGGCTACCTCCAGTATATCACCACCATCAAGAGCTATGGCAACAAGAACCTCACTCCCGAGACTGCCAAGAAGTTCAACGTGGGTGTAGACCTCGGCTTCTACAACTGGGTGAACCTGTCGGTAGACGTGTTCAAGGAGAAGATAGACAATGCCGTAATCAACTCCACGACCATGATTCCCGCATGGCAGGGTATTCCTCTGAGCGCATACCCGATGAGCAATGGCGGCAGCTTCGAGAACAAGGGTTATGAGGTGCAGCTCTCCGTAGGCCACGACTTCGCCAACGGTTTCTCGTTCAAGGTGGGAGGCTTTGTAGCCTACAACAAGAACAAGGTGATATTCAGCGGCGAGACCGAGAAGGACGAGGACTACGCCTACCGCTACAACACACAGGGCTACGCCATCGGTACACAGTGGGGTCTGCTCGTGGACAGAAGCAACGGCAACGGCTACTTCAACTTCCAGGAGGAGATAGACAACGGCCCGAAGTATGAGTTCGGTACTCCGCGTCTGGGTGACCTGAAGTACGTAGACCTCAACAACGACGGCGTAATCAACGACAAGGATGTGGCTCCCCTCACCAAGGGTTCACTGCCTAACTACACATGGGGATTCAACGGACAGTTCAAGTACAACAACTTCGACCTGAGCTTCACGTTCGACGCCATAGGCAGCTACAAGACCCTTACGTCGGGTATCGGAGTGTATGAGACATCGTATGACGGCGTGTTCGGCTCACGTCATCTCAACGCCTGGACTCAGGAGCGTTGGAACGAGGGCCTGACAATCACCTATCCTGCATTGTCTACCAAGAACTCCACCAACCACCGCGACAGCGACTTCTTCCTTGAGAACCGCTCTTACTTCAAGCTGAAGAACCTCGAGCTCGGCTACACGCTGCCCGCTTCATGCACCAAGGGTGTAGGCATCAGCAAGCTGCGCTTTGTGCTGCAGGGTCAGAACCTCTTCTGCATCGACCACATGAACAACGACGACTTCGGCCCGGAGAACTCTTACTCCACCCTGTCGCCATACCGTTCGTACAGCATCGGTGTGAGAGCTACGTTTTAATTGACATGTATCACTCTTAAATGAAAGTAGAAATGAATAAATATATCAAACTGTTCGTGTTGTCGCTCAGTATGACGTCGCTCACCGCGTGCAACGACACTCTCGACGTAGACAACGACGGACACACCACCTCAAGTGAGATTTGGAAAGACCGCAATAAGACGCGTGGCTACCTCAACGACTGCTATCAGAGCCGTCTGGGCATCGTGCCCAACCTTGATGGTATCACGGATGGTGCCGTGTCGGTGGAGAAGAACATCCCGGGCTCCAACTTCGCGCGTTGGTACAACGACAGTTTCACCGTCAACGACTTCTATGCTCACAACATGGAGGGGTCGCCGTGGGCTGGCCTTTACCAGGGCATCTACAAGTGCAACGACTTCATCGAGAACATAGACGGTGCCACCGGCGATGAGACCGAGGAGGAGAAGCAGAGCTGGAAGGCACAGGCTTACACCCTGCGTGCCATGTATTACCTGGAGCTGATGAAGCGTTATGGCCAGGTGCCTCTTGTCACCACCAAGCTCAGTGGCAACTATGACTACTCACAGGCTAAGAAGGCTACGGTGGGAGAGGTTACCAAGCAGATACTCGCCGACTGCGATGCTGCGCTGGCTACTGATGATGGCCCTGAGGGTTTCTCGTGGAATATCCGCGACAATCAGACCTGTATCATGACACGTGGCGTGGCCAACTACATAAAGGTAGAGGCCATGACATACGCCAAGAGTCCGCTCTTCGAGGACGGCACGTTCACATGGGATAAGGCTATGGAGGTGGTGACCGAGGCGTTCGGAGAACTGTTGTCTCACGACTACTCGCTGTGGACTTCCGTTACCCCCAACCACCTCACTGCCTACGACTCTTACTTCGCACAGAACTGGAACGACAAGCGTGCTCAGGACAAGGAGACCATCTACGCCGTAAGCGGACAGGTGGAGACCAGCGTCACACTGCTCAATGGTCTGCCCATCACCGATGGCCAGACGGCCGCAGGACTCTGCCCCTCGCAGGAGCTTGTTGATGCCTTCGACATGATCAACGGTCAGGAGGCCATCACTGGCTACTCTGATGCCCAGCATCTGCATCCTATCATCAATGCCGCATCGGGCTATGACGACCAGCATCCTTATGACAACCGCGACCCGCGCTTCTACGCCATGATATGGTACAACGGTTCTAAGAAGGACAACTTCAATGCGTCAAGCCCCACCATCGAGACTTTCGACGGCGGCAACTGTCAGCTCAATGAGACTGAGACTGGATACAAGAACACCGTGACGGGTTACTATCTACACAAGTACCTCGACGGCCGTTCTACCAAGGACGTCAACTACAACGGTTACTGGCGTTCATGGCGTCTGGCTGACGTGTACCTCTACTTCGCAGAGTGCGCTTATCAGGCTTCATCGGCTGATAAACCGGCTGATGAACGATATGACGTGCCGGGATTTGTTCCTGTGGCTGGACTTAATCAGGAGGCCAATAAACTGTCCGCCAAGGACGCACTTGATGTAATCCGCGCACGTGCTTATTCGGAGATAGAGAAGACCATGGGTACGGTTATTCCTTACAAACCACTTCCTACGGGCATGGATAAGCAGACCTTCGAGCGCCGTCTGCGCAAGGAGCGTCTTATAGAGCTCTACATGGAAGGCAAGCGTTTCAGCGACCTCCGTCGCTGGAAGGCTCTCGACACTGCCAAGCAGGTCACGGGTATGAGGTGTGAGAAGCAGTCCGACGGTACGTTCAAGTACACGCGCTTCGCTTTCTCGCCGCGCACCAACACGGGCGACAAGTATCAGCTCTATCCGCTTGAGTCCAGCGAGGCCACCAAGATGGAGAAGCTCACCGGCACCAGCTGGCAGAATCCAGGATGGTAAGCCGCAGCTACCGATATAAAGTGACGGTGCCGGACGGCGGCAACCACTGCCGCCCGGCACGCCACCAACATTACAATTTCTAAAATGACAGTAAAATGAAAAAATTCGCTTATATTATTTCGATGGTATTCTCGCTGTTCCTCGCCACCGCGTGCGATGACAACGACGGTCCCAACGATGGTCCTATCGAGCCTGTCACAGAGGTAAGGGCAGAGTCGTTCATCGGTTCGGTGAACGTGTATTTCAAGGCTCCGCAAAACGAGAACTACTACTATACGCTCATCACCTACGACGACTCTGAGGGCAAGACCAAGCACCTCAAGGTGGGCAAGGATGCCCTCGACAGCGAGACGGGACTGATGAAGGCCGTGGTGACGGGATTCACCGACACCGATGTTCACAACTTCCAGCTCCAGGCTTGCACCGCTCATGGCTCCATATCCACTCCCGTGGCCGTGACAGGCAAGGCAGAGTCGCGCAGCGAGGCCAAGAACTATGTGCTCAACTCCGTGACCATGTATCCCGGTGAGAACTGCGCCGTCATCAACTGGCAGAACGTAACGGGTGTGCCCGTGACTCTCGATATAGCCTACTACCGCAACGGCGTGCCAGTCATCGTGACGCGCGACGCTACGTCGGGTGGCTCTGTATCGGTGGAGATAACCGAGCCTACCACCATCTACTACCAGACGTACAATACAGGCGACGACCAGGACAAGAGCGAGGCCAAGAGCATGGACATCACTCCTATACCGTGTCCGTACGACATCATCGATCCGAACGTGGAGTACATCACTCTCACCAAGGCCTGGAACCAGATGTCATGGGTGGCCGATCCTGATACGCCCGACAATCCTTATGCTTACTACATCACCTCTACTGGTGGCGACCCGTTCTGCAATGCCAACGGACTGAAGGCTGCGGCTGCCGGCACTAAGCTCGTGATGCGCTACAAGGCAAACAAGGCATTCATCCTCGAGCTGTTCTGGTGCGACAATGGCGGCGGTGCAGCAGGCGGACGTTCCACCACTGTCAACGTTCCGCAGTCTGACGGATGGAGCACCTTCATCTACGACTATGCCGATGCCATGAGCCAGCACAACTGGAAGGGCAACGCCGGCGACTTCTTCCGTATGGACTGGGGTACAGAGCCGGGCCTTGAGATTCATGTCAAGAACATGCACCTTGAGAAGTAAGCCCTAAAGCTGTACACAAACTATCATAATACTTCATACGTATTGTCTTAGTGCTGTACACATAATATTATATAAGGAGACACCTGTCATGCACAGTCATGGAGGTGTCTCCTTTTTGTGTGTGTTCTCCGCTTTATTCTCCGCATATGAGGCAAGCTGAGGAGGGAGGCAGAAGCACAAGCTATGAACTGATGGAGTGGTAAGCTATTGGGGATATTACAAATCTTGCAATCTTGATTGCAAGATCTTTCAAGATGATGTGGCGGAGACTGTCTGCCGAGGACAGTTATCCTGCAGGTAGATTTTGACTGCACACCGCACTACGGTGAAGGTTCCTGCCGAAATATGATTCTATAATATGTCGTACGTTTTGTAACTAAAATGCGCATAAATGTGCATAAGTGTACGTAAAACGCACTAAATACCACAAATGTGGTATGCCGAATGCCCTATATGTGCTATTTCGTGACAGCGGAAATAGCCGTAACTTTGCAATCGTCAAAACAACACAGAGTGCTGACATCGCGCCGAGGGGCTCACGCCCCGCATGCGGCCGCGGCCAGACATCCTGTGCCGACAGATAGAATATACATAAACACAACGTGCGCCCGTGCTGCCCCTCGGCGGTTGGTGCGGAAGCTGATAAAAAAGAAAGGAAACAAAACATGAGCAACAAGAAACTTCATTTCGAGACACTCCAACTGCATGTAGGACAGGAAAACGCCGACCCAGCAACCGACGCACGCGCCGTGCCCATCTACCAGACCACCTCATACGTGTTCCGCAACGCGCAGCATGCCGCCGACCGCTTCGGTCTCCGCGACGCTGGCAACATATACGGCCGCCTCACCAACTCCACACAGGGAGTGTTTGAGGACCGCGTGGCAGCACTCGAGGGCGGCGTGGCAGGCCTGGCAGTGGCATCGGGAGCGGCAGCCGTGACATACGCCTTGCAGAACATAGTACAGGCCGGCGACCATATCGTGGCAGCCGACAACCTCTACGGCGGCTCGTTCAACCTCATAACACACACCCTCGCCACACAGGGCATCACCAACACCATAGTCAACGTCAACGACCTTGCTGCCCTTGAGGCCGCCATACAGCCCAACACCAAGGTGGTGTATGCCGAGACCTTCGGCAATCCCAACTCAGATGTCACCGACCTTGAGGCAGTGGCAGCCGTAGCCCATAAGCACAACATACCGTTCATCGTAGACAACACCTTCGGTACGCCCTATCTCATACGTCCCATCGAGCACGGTGCCGACGTGGTGGTACACTCAGCCACCAAGTTCATAGGCGGTCATGGCTCAAGCCTCGGCGGAGTGATAGTAGACGGCGGCACCTTCGACTGGAAGGCCAACGCCGACAAGTATCCCTCACTGGCCAAGCCCGACCCCAGCTACCATGGCGCGGTGTTTGCCGACGTGGCCGGCAAGGCAGCCTTCGTGACCCGCATACGCGCCGTCATCCTGCGCGACACGGGTGCCACCATATCGCCGTTCAACGCCTGGATTCTGCTTCAGGGCCTTGAGACTCTGTCGCTGCGTGTGGAGCGCCACGTGGAGAACGCCCTCAAGGTGGTGCAGTATCTCGCCTCCAACCCCAAGGTGGCCAAGGTCAACCACCCGTCACTGCCCGACCATCCCGACCACGAGCTCTACAAGAAGTACTTCCCCAACGGCGGCGGCTCTATCTTCACGTTCGAGATAAAGGGCGGTGAGGAAGAGGCATGGCGGTTCATCGACTCGCTCAAGATATTCTCACTGCTCGCCAATGTGGCCGACGTGAAGAGCCTCGTCATACATCCCTACACCACCACCCACTCGCAGATGACTCCCGAGGAGCTGGCACAGCAGCACATCACGCCCTCTACCGTGCGCCTGAGCATCGGCACTGAGCACATCGACGATATCATCGACGACCTGCAGCAGGCTTTCGACAACATATGATTATCCACATAGTATCAGCGCGGTGCGTGCCTTATGGCGCGTGCCGCACACCAAACGAACCATTAAAAAAAGCATTATGACAAAGATAGCTGACAAACTCACCGATCTCATCGGCAACACCCCGTTGCTCCGACTCAACAAGTTCTCACACAATAAGGGCCTCTCCACACCCGTCATCGCCAAGGTGGAGTACTTCAACCCGGGCGGCAGCGTCAAGGACCGCATAGCCCTCGCCATGATAGAGGATGCCGAGGCCAAGGGCATACTGAAGCCCGGCGCCACCATCATAGAGCCTACCAGCGGCAACACAGGCGTGGGCCTGGCCCTGGTGTCGGCCGTCAAGGGCTACAAGCTCATCCTCACCATGCCCGAGACCATGAGCGTGGAGCGCCGCAACCTCGTGAAGGCTTACGGCGCTACGGTGAAGCTCACCAGCGGAAAGGACGGCATGCCGGGCGCCATCAAGGCTGCCGAGGAACTGCGCGACTCCATACCGGGCGCCGTAATACTGCAGCAGTTTGAGAATCCCGCCAATCCCCGCCGCCACTACGACACCACTGGCCGCGAGATATGGGAGCAGACCGACGGCAAGGTAGACATCATCGTGGCTGGTGTGGGCACCGGCGGTACCATCTCAGGCATTGGCAAGCGTCTGAAGGAGTACAACCCCGCCGTGAAGGTGGTGGCTGTGGAGCCGGCATCGTCGCCAGTGCTCAACGGCGGCAAGAGCGGCCCGCACAAGATACAGGGCATAGGCGCGGGATTCGTGCCCAAGACCTACGACTCATCCATCATAGATGAGGTGATAGACGTAGACAATGACGACGCCATACGCACGGGCCGTGAGCTCGCAAGCCAGGAGGGACTGCTCGTGGGCATATCCTCTGGTGCGGCCGCATTCGCCGCCGCTGAGCTCGCCAAGCGTCCCGAGAACGCCGGCAAGACCATCGTGGCCGTGCTGCCCGACACGGGCGAGCGCTACCTCTCCACGGTGCTCTACGCCTTCGAGGAGTACCCACTCTAAGCGCATGGCGCACAAAAGTTTTTTCATACGGTAAGCCATAGACCGGGAGGCAGTGGCAGACTCATGCAGTCTGCTGCCACCTCCCGTTTTTCTGTCTTGGCACTTGGCTTGTGGCAGGACGGCATGGCATTCGCACGGCCTGTGCCGGCATGACTTGCGAAACGGCCCATTTTACAGCGCGAAATGGGCCGTTTTGCACGGTGAAATGGGCCGTTT
>JALFIM010000095.1 GCA_022775985.1 Prevotella sp. | reverse complement strand
GGGCACCAGACCACGGGCGCGGATGCCAACGGGCACTACTGGACCAACGTGGTGTCGTCGGGCAACAACTACCTCTATCCGGGTGTGTCGTTCCCACTCATAGCGTCAGACAACACCGCCACATCGGCGGCCATACTCGTCAACACGCGCTTCATGAGCAACGGCATGGCGGGCGGCGGCGGACTGACCGCGCCCAGCGCGGCACTGCTCGGCGACCTCGCCATAGCCACGGCCACGCAAGACTACCTCTTCATGGAGGGCTTTCAGGACTACAACTTCATCACCTTTACCGGGCTCGACCCTGCATGCGGCTATCGGTTCCACACCTTCGGCAGCCGCGTGGCGGAGGCTGAGCGCACCGCCACATTCCTCTTCGAGGGCGAGAACTCATGGAGCGGACAGCAGCAGATGGCTGGCAAGGGCATTGGCGACGGCGGATACAACGGCAACAACAACAAGATACTCGAGAGCGACATAGTGTTCCCCGACCGCGAGGGGCGCATCAGATGCACCATCATAAAGAAGAACAAGAGCGGCATGGTGCATCTCAACGCCATGAAGATAGAGCAGTTGAGCGGCATAGAGAGACCCAATCAGAACCTGTCGCTCAAGCGCAGCATGTACGTAGACTTCGGCGAGACCGACAACTCTACGCGCGGACATCAGACCGTGGGGGCCGACAAGAACGGCAACTACTGGAACAACTTCTCCTCGGGCAAGTCGTCGAGCAACCGCATAGAGGCCGGCACATCGGTGAGCATCGTCGATGCCGCCAACGCGCCCACGGGCATCACCGCGCAGACGCTGCAGCTCATGGAGACCAACGGCGTGAACGCCGGCGGCGTGCTCAACCCCACTGACGAGAACCTCGGCGACCTCGCCGTGCAGACTGCCACGGAGGACTATGTGTGGGTCAACGACGACAACCATCGGCAGGTGCGCTTCAGCGGACTCGACAAGAACCACTGCTACAAGTTCTACATCTTCGGCTCGCGCATCACCGCTGAGACCACCGACCGCAACAGCATCTACACCCTTGAGGGTCAGGACACGTGGTCTACGCAGCTCACCACGTCGGGCCGCTGCATAGGAGGGCGCGGCACCGACGGCAAGGACATACAGGGCAACGTGCGCAACGTGGCCATCAGCGCATACGTGTTCCCCGACCGCGACGGCAACATACTCTTCACCGTGAAGCGAGAGCGCGGCATGGCCCACTTCAACTGCATGAAGATAGAGGAGTATGAGGGTGCCGTGCGGCCCGATGAGAGCATAGAGCTGTCGGCTCTGACCATCGGCGGCACTGCCGTGGAGCAGGGCGCAGACACAGGCATGCGCGAGGTCACGCCCAATGCCGGCACGCACACTGGCGTGTTTGAGACATACATGCGCCTGGGCAAGGGCACGCTGACCTTCAGCGGCACCACCACTGGCGGCGAGAGCCTGACGCTCGGAGTAGACGGCAGCGGCTCCGTATGCCCCGGCGGACAGCCCATAGACGTGGCCGAGCCTACTGTGGCACGCGTCAGGGTGGACATGAAGAAGTGTACGGTGGAGGTGCTCCCCGTGACGCTCTACGTCAAGGGCAACATCACCGACGGCAATACCACCGTGGCATACGACGGCAACGGCGTGTGGCGGCAGCAGGTGGAGATGAACAGCGGCGACGTGTTCCTCTTCTCTGACAAGTACTTCTACTTCGCGTTCAATGGCGACGACGCTCTCGCCGTGAAGCGTCTCACGGGCTCACGCACCGCCGTGGGCACTCCGGCCGACGGCTACAGCACAGAGAACATACGCCTTAACCGTGGCACGTACACCCTGACGCTCGACATGCGCACGCTCACGTTCGGCATCGACGGCACCGTGGATGACAACCGCATATCCGTGTTCGGCTCATCGGTGGCCAACGGACAGGGCGCCACCGACTTCAAGGGCTACGCCTACCGCTACGGCCAGCAGCTCACATCGCGCTATGAGAGCGGCGCGAGCACGCACCCGTTCTACACCTCCGGCATATCCATCGGCGGCAACACCACCAAGAATCTGATGGCACGCTACGACGAGCTGACGCACGACTTCGGCCGCTACGTCATATTCGGTCTGTCGCTCGGCAACGAGGGCGTGCATGAGGCCGGTGACAAGCAGGCCGTGGCCAATCAGTGGCGCGACAACATGCTGAGGCTCATATCCATGGCACGTGCCGACGGCAAGGTGCCCGTGGTGATGAACAACTACACGCGCGGCGACTACACCGAGGCCGACTACGCTGCCGTGAAGCAGCTCAACCTGCTCATACACCAGTGGGACGTGCCGTCGATAAACATGCTCGGGGCCATAGACAACGGCCATGGCCGCTGGGCCGACGGCTACCAGCAGGACAACGCGCACCCAACCACCTACGGTCATCAGGAGTTTGTCTACGCCATGCCGCCGTCGCTCTTCGATGCCATAGCTGATGGTAAGCCGCTGCCTGAGCGCGACCTCACAGCGTCGATGACGCTCGGCGGCGCACGTGTCATCAACGTGAAGGGCGAGGGCACGGTGCATCCGTTCACCGTGATGCTGCGCTTCAAGGGCAGTGCCGCTGGCAAGTTGTTCAGCTTCCGCCTCACTTCCAACGCCTCCAAGTGGGGCAATGTGGCCATTGACGCCAACGGACACGTCATCTATACGGCACCGTCTGGCGTGGCTACCGACTGCGGCAGCGTGGCAGCCGGCGACGACTGGCACTACATCACGTTCACATGCTACTACGCCCAGAAGCTCACGCGCCTGTATCTCGACGACAGCAAGCTGCTTGAGCAGAAGGTGCGTATGCCCTTAGACAACGTGCAGGTGGGCGATGCCGCAGAGGGCGTGAGCCGTGAGGTGTCGGAGTTGTTCTTCTGGCGCTCTGCACTTAACGCCGATGAGATAAAGGCCGTGCGCGAGGGCAAGATGCTCAAGTCGAGCCTTGAGATTTACTCGCCGCTCTACGACTCCCTCACCGACGACATACCCAATCTGGCACAGAGCCTTAACAAGGCCGAGTTCGTGCAGTATCCCACGGCGATAGGCAGCGTGACGGCCGACGAGAGCCACGGCAGCGTGTGCTACGACACCGCCGGGCGGCGTGCCGGCAGCCAGGCCAAGGGCGTGGTGATAACGGTAGATAAGGTGAGCGGTGCCAAGGCCAAGGCCCGCAAGGTGCTGCGCAGATAGAGCGTCGCAGGATGCCGGTGCGTGTCTTTGGCACGCATTCAGGCACTCTTCCGTAGGTATCTGCGGCATATAGTGTAATGCATTGATATACAATATATTATAAAACGGCCCATTTCGCACTGCGAAATGGGCCGTTTTGTGTCCTGAAACAGGCCGTTTTAGGTTATGAAATAGGCCGTTTGGCAAAACGGTCGTGCCAGTGCTCCGTGACGGGAGGGCGGAGGTGGGTCAGAGCTTGAAGCGGTAGGCCGCGCTCAGGGTCACCACGCTGTTCTTCGAAGAGAATCCCTCAATGCCGTGGTACACGTTCGTCAGGCCTATGTTGTAGCGTGCGTCGAGTATCACGTTCATGTACTCGTACGACAGGCCCACGGGTATGGAGAAGTCGAGCGTGGCGGGGTTGATGTCCTCCTTGTGCTCCACGGGGCGCTGGTAGTCGGTGGAGCCGTCGTCCTTACGCACGAATGTGGCCTCGGTGTACTCCATCTTGCCGCTTACGTTGAAGCCGAGCTGCACGCCCACCTTCACGGCGAAGTTGCTCGCGGCGTACATGTTGAGCATCAGCGGCACGTTGATGTAGCCGAGGTTGGTGCGCAGGTTGGTGTAGCCGTTGTATGTGTTGGCGCTGCCTGTCACGGCAGACTCGTAGTCGTCGTACTTGCATCCCTGGTCGGAGTAGTAGGCTCCGAGCGATACGGAGACGGAGGGCAGCACCTGGTAGTCGAGGTCTACGCCGGCTATCATGCCGGTCTTGTAGCGCGACTTCACTTCGGCTCCCTCGCTGCCGGCTATGAGTATGGACTCCTTGGTGAGGTTTGACAGGCTCACTCCGAGCCTCGGGATGATGGAGAACGTGCCTGCGCTGGGCTGCGAGTAGGCGAGGGCCGACAGCAGCAGGAGCAGTGTGGTGAATAGTGTCTTTCTCATATTGTCGTTTGGTTTGTATTATATGCGTTGAGGCCCGTGCCGTGCTGCGGCATGCGCCGCGCGGTATGGCGGCCGTACATCATATATAACGCGTCAGTGGCGCGTTTATTGCATCTGCCGCAAAAAGCAAAGGGACCACACCTTGACAGGTGCAGTCCCTTGTGGTCTTTGTTTGCAGTGCCCGCTGTATTACTTGCGGAGGCCGAGGGCCTTGATGATAGCACGATAGCGATTGATGTCGCGGTCGTACAGATAGTCGAGCAGTGCGCGGCGCTTTCCTACCAGCTTTGTCAGAGAACGTGCGGTAGTATAATCTTTACGGTGCTTCTTGAGGTGCTCCGTCAAATGGGAAATACGGTATGAGAACAATGCTATCTGGCTCTCAGCTGAACCAGTATCAGTGTTAGACGTTCCGTACTGTCCAAAGATCTCCTGTTTTTTTGCCTGATCTAAATACATAGAATTTTTGTTGTTAATATATTATTGTGCTAAAATGCGGGTGCAAAGGTACTCATTTTATTCCGCAATTGGCTCGGTGCCAGCACCATTTCTCGCTGCTTTAACTAATTTTTAACGTTTCGGCACGCGTCGGGGCGCGTCTGCGGCACCGCCGTGCGGGCGTGCCGTGCTATTTCACGAGCACCACGAGGTACTTGCTCGTAGACCAGAATATCTGCGGGTTGGTGATGCGCAGCACATACTGCTTGTTGGCGTTGCGCTGCAGGGTGTAGCTCCCCGAGGGGTGCATGGTGAGTATCTTGGCGTACTTCGACACGAGCTTTATCTCCTTGTCTACGCGTATGTCTATCTTGGTGAAGTAGCTC
>JALFIM010000086.1 GCA_022775985.1 Prevotella sp. | reverse complement strand
TTGATGTTACATATACTCTATAAAAACACGAAGTCCTGCCGTGGTACGCATTCAAGGAAGAGGCGTGGCAGGAACTGTTGCTGCAAAGGTAAAACATTTATTTGGATTGTGCAAGGAATTTGAGGAAAAAATGTGCAAGGTGAGTGCAAAAAAAGCAAATTTACTTGTTTTTATTGCCGAGCCGCAGCCATTTTTATGCAAAAAATGTGCAAGGTGAGTGCAAAAAAGCAAATTTACTTGTTTTTATTGCCGAGCCGCAGCCATTTTTATGCAAAAAGTGTGGAAATGGAGGCGATTTTTAACAGATGTTGGGTGTTGGAGATACAAAATGCGGCATCTGCAAACCAAAGTGGGTCATTTACAAACCATATAATTAACGGATAAGGGAACCAAACAGAGGCATGGGTCATAAGGAGAGGTACATTGGTTCACTTCAGAACCTGTCCCCATGACCCTTTTAATGATGTTAAATAATTCAGATTATTATTACCACCGCAAAATCCGCCACAAATCGGGTTGCGGTCTTACACGAGGTAAGACCCTACAACGGAGATTAGCGGCGGCGAAATCGGCGAGATTAGCGGCGAAATCGGCGAGATTAGCGGCGAAATCGGCGAGATTAGCGGCGACATATCGGCGAGATTAGCGGCGAAATCGGCGAGATTAGCGGCGGCAAATCCGTCGCTAATCGTTATTTGTACAGATAACGTTTGATGCTCTTTTTAGGAGTCTTTTCAAACTCGTTTTTGTGGATTTCTATTTCGGCGAGTTTGCAGTAGGCGGCGAGCTGCTCGTTGACCTGTGAGCGGTTTTGCTCCATGAGATGGGCAAGGGCATCGGGACGTATGCCGAGGTCGGTGGCGGCATCCATGTCGGGATGGACGAGTGCCACGAGCCTGGTGTCGCGCTGTACGACAACGCTCTCGAGGACGAGTTGCATGGAGTTGAGCTTGTCTTCAATCTCCTCGGGGTAGATGTTCTGTCCGCTGGGGCCGAGGAGCATATTCTTCGAACGGCCGCGGATGAAGACATTGCCGTCGGCATCCATGGTGCCGAGGTCGCCGGTGTGATACCAGCCGTCGGCGTCGATGGTCTGCGCCGTGGCCTCGGGGTTCTTGTAATAGCCGAGCATGACGTTGGTGCCGCGGGCGAGGATCTCGCCGGGGATGCGTGCGGGGTCGGGACTGTCGATCTTCACTTCCATGTGGACGACCGCCCTGCCGCAGCTGCCTGGCACGAAGTGCTGCCAGTCGGAATAGCAGATGATGGGGGCGCACTCGGTGGCGCCGTAGCCCACGGTGAAGGGGAAGCCGATGGCCTTGAGAAACTGTTCCACCTCGTGGTTGAAGGCAGCTCCGCCGATGATGATCTCGTAGAACTGGTCGCCGAAGGCCTTGCGCACCTGTTCGCATACGCGCTGTTGTATCTTCTTGCTGATGACGGGCATGTTCCAGAGCAGGCGCATGGTGTTGTTCTGGAGCTTGGGGAACACCCTCTTGCGGATGATCTTCTCGATGATGAGTGGCACGGCGATGATGATGGCCGGGCGGATGTCGGTGAACGCCTGTGCGATGATGGCTGGCGAGGGGATGCGCGTGAGGTAGTAGATATGGCAGCCGTGTAGGAACTCGAAGATGAACTCGAACGCCATGCCATACATGTGTGCCATGGGCAGGATGCTGATGACGCTGTCGCCCTGTTTCACCACGTTGCCTAACACGTGCTCGGCGAAGTCGTAGTTGCCCCAGAGGGCGCGGTATGGAATCATGACGCCCTTTGAGAAGCCTGTGGTGCCCGAGGTGTAGTTGATGAGTGCGAGTTCGTCGGGGCTCTGTTCCTTGTAGTAGGCTACGTGCTGTCGGCGGAAATACTTGGGGTATTTGCGTCCGAACATCTCGTTGAGGTGTTCGCGTGCGTAGGTGAGCTTGTCGGTGCGCGAGAGGCGGAGCGAGTAGTCGGGTATGTTGATGATGCCTTCCAGTCCTGGCATCTTCACGGGATCGACCTGTGTGGCCACGACATCTCCCACGAAGAGGAACTTCGCCTCGCTGTGGTTGACGATGTTATGGATCTGTTCGGCTGTGAACTCGTGGAGCACTGGCACGGCGATGGCTCCATAGGTGAGAGTGGCGAGGAATGCCACTGCCCAGTGTGCGCTGTTGCGTCCGCAGAGGGCGATCTTGTCGCCTCGCTCAACGCCTCCGTTCTCGAAGAGGATGTGGAGTTTCTCTATCTTTCGCGCCACGTCGTGGTACTGCAGGGTGATGCCCTTATAGTCGGTGAGGGCGTCGCGGTCCCAGTTGTCGATGATGCTTTTCTCGATGATAGCGTTGAATGATTCCATATGATGAGTGGGTTTGTATGTGTATTGCTTTGGGGCTCTATTTATAGAGGTAGCGTTTGATGCTCTTCTTTGGGGTCTTGGCAAAGTCTTCCTCGTGTATCTCTATGGCGGAGAGCTGGCAGAAGGGCGGCAGCTGGAGGTTGAGTTCCTTGCGGTTTTGCTCCATGACGCTGACGATGTCGTCGGTGGTGAAGTTCATGGTCTGCGCCTCTTCCTTGTCGGGCACGACGAGGGCTACAAACTTGTCGCCACGCTGTAGGATAAGGCTCTCGCTGACCATGGCCATATTGTTGAGCTTGTCTTCTATCTCCTCGGGATAGACGTTCTGTCCGTTGGCTCCGAGGAGCATGTTTTTGATGCGTCCGCGGATGAACACATGTCCGTCGGCGCTCATGGTGGCGAGGTCGCCGGTGTGATACCATCCGTCGGCGTCGAGCACCTCGGCCGTGGCCTCGGGGTTTTTGTAGTAGCCGAGCATGACGTTGACGCCACGCGCCACGATCTCGCCGGGGATGCGTGCGGGGTCGGGGCTGAGTATCTTCACCTCCATGTGCTTGACGGGTGTGCCGCAGCTGCCTGGCACGAACTGGTGCCAGTCGCTATAGGTGATGAGCGGAGCGCACTCGGTGGCTCCGTAGCCCGAGGTGATGGGGAAGTCGATGGACTTCAGAAACTGTTCTATCTCTTGATTGAGTGCCGCGCCGCCGGTCATGACCTGATAGGCGTTGCCGCCGAAGACCTCCATGACGAGCTGGCAGATGCGCTCCTTGACTTTCTTGTTGATGACGGGCATGTTCCACAGCAGCCTGACCTTGTTGTTCTGGATGCGCGGGAAGACGTGCTTGCGTATGATCTTATCGACCACGAGTGGCACGGAGATGACAATGGAGGGATGGACCTCGGCGAAGGCTTGTGCAATGATGGCTGGCGAGGGCAGTCGGGTGAGGAAGAAGAGATGGCAGCCATGGACGAAGGGGAAGATAAACTCCACGAGCATGCCGTACATGTGTGCCATGGGCAGGATGCTGAGTATGCTGCTGCCGTTTTTGATATGCGTCCCCATGGTGTCGAGCAGTCCGTCGAGATTGCCCCACAGGGCGCGGTAGGGCAGCATGACGCCCTTTGAGAAGCCTGTGGTGCCGCTGGTGTAGTTGATGACGGCGAGCTCTTCTGCCTGATCCTCGTGATAGTGGACATCGTCGGCTCGGAAGCAGCGTGGGAAGCGGCGGCCGAATATTTCGTTGAGATGTTCGCGCGCGTAGGTGAGGTCGTCGGTGCGCGAGAGCATGAGCGAATAGTCGGGGATGTTGATTATGCCTTCGAGTGACGGCATCTCTGCGGGGTTGATCTCCTTGGCCACGTAGTCGCCCACGAAGAGGAGTTTCGACTCGCTGTGGTTGACGATGTTGTATATCTGCTCGGGCTTGAACTCGTTTTGTATGGGCACGGCGACGGCGCCGTAGGTGAGTGTGGCGAAGAATGCCACCGCCCAGTGCGAGGAGTTGCGTCCGCAGAGTCCGATCTTGTCGCCGGGCTTCACGCCTGAATATTCAAAGAGGATGTGGAGTTTCTCTATCTTTCGCGCCACGTCGTGATACTGCAGCGTGATGCCCTTATAGTCGGTAAGGGCATCGAGATTCCAGTTGTCTATTATACTTCGTTCTATATATGAATTGAAGCTGCGAAATGTATTCATTGCACAATTTTTGAAATTTTGTGCAAAGATAATCGTTTTTCTGCACATTCCAAAACTTTTTGTGCAAAAACTTTATGTTATGCCTACGTTTTTTCCCGATTATGACTATTTTTGATGCATAATCAGCGTTTTTGGGGGTATAAGTGGTGGTTTTGGGGATATAATCGGTGAAGTGCTTGTAGCAGACCTACTCGTATCTCATGGATTTCGACGGAGAGATATGCGAGATGAGATAGCTGGGGGCGATGAGGATGAGCACGCTGACGACGAGCGTGACGGCGTTGAGCGCGGCGAAGGCAGGCAGATGGACCTCCATGGGTGCTTCGGACACGTAGTAGGTGGCGGGGTCGAGGCTGACGATGCCCGTGGTCTGCTGCAAGATGATGAGTGCTGCTGCGGCGATGTCGCCGAAGAGCATGCCGCGGCCGATGACGAAGACGGCAAACCAGAGGAACGTGTGGCGTATGGTGGCGTTAGGCGCGCCGAGGGCTTTCAGTGTGCCTATCATCTGTGTGCGTTCGAGGATGATGATGAGCAGTCCGGAGATCATGGTGAATCCTGCCACGCAGATCATCAGCACGAGGATGATCCACACGTTGATGTCGAGCAGCGAGAGCCATGAGAAGATCTGCGGATAGGCGTCGTAGATGGTCTGCGAGACCATGGTGTCGCCATAGCGGTCGGTGTGGCGGTTGACTTTCTCCACCACGTTTTGCGCGGTGGCGTCGAGGCGGGTGAAGTCGCTGACGGTGAGTTCGGCTCCCGAGCACTGTCCTTCTTTCCATCCGTTGACCTTGCAGGTGGTGTAGAGGTCGGTGAAGCAGAGCGTGTTGTCGAACTGGCTCATGTTGGTCTCGTAGATGCCTGCCACGGTGAAGCGGCGTGTGCGCACGCCTTGTGTCCCGACGAAATAGCCGTAGATGCGGTCGCCCTGTTTGAGTTTGAGCGTGGAGGCGGTATTGGTGGAGATGAGGATGGCGTTGGTCGATGCGGTGTCGGAGAACTGCGGTATGGAGCCAGCGACGAGATGGTCGCGTATGAAGTCCCATTCATATTCCTTTGCCACGCCCTTGAAGGCGATGCCGAGGAAGTCGTCGTCGGTCTTGAGTATGCCTTGTGCCACGGCATAGCGCTGCACATGGCTGATGCCGTCGATGCGGCTCATGGCGCGCATGGTGCTGTCGTCGATGCAGATGGGATAGTTGTCGGTGCTCTGCATGGCGAGGAAGTTGGCTACCTGAATATGGCAGCCGAAGCCTACCACCTTGTCGCGTATGGTATGCTTAAAACCCATCACCACCGAGACGGTGATGATCATGATGGCGAGGCCGATGGCCACTCCTGCCGTGGCTATATGTATGGCCGGGCGGCTCACCTTGCGGCCATCGCCCTTGTCGCTATATATGCGGCGTGCTATGAAATATGAAAGGTTCAATGTATTGTTGTTCTTTTACAGAAGTATCGGAGGTATGGAATGCCTCATTCTTCTTTAACTCCCCAAGTAAATCTCACTCCTCCACCCTGCCAGGATAAGCCTCGAGGGCTTTCTGCAGCACCACGAGGGCGCGGGAGAGGTCTTCTTTCTTCAGGACGTAGGCTATACGCACCTGGTTGTGGCCAGCGCCAGGAGTGGTGTAGAAGCCTGAGGCGGGAGCCATCATCACGGTCTCGCCCTCGTATTCGAACTCCGACAGACACCAGCGGCAGAACTTCTCGCTATCGTCAACGGGCAACTTCGCCACGGTGTAGAACGCTCCCATGGGGATGGGCGAATAGACACCGGGGATGCGGTTGAGTCCGTCGATGAGACACTTGCGGCGCTCCACATACTCGTCATACACGTCACGCAGGTACTCCTCGGGCGTGTCGAGCGACGCCTCGGCTACAAGCTGGCCTATGAGCGGCGGCGAGAGACGCGCCTGGCAGAACTTCATCACCGCCTTGCGCACGGCCTCGTTCTTGGTGATGAGGGCGCCGATGCGGATGCCGCACTCGGAATAGCGCTTCGACACGGAGTCGATGAGGATGACATTCTGCTGGATGCCTTCGAGATGGCACGCGCTGATATACGGCGAACCGGTGTAGATATATTCGCGATAGACCTCGTCGGAGAAGAGGTAAAGGTCGTACTTCTTCACGAGGTCGCGTATCTGGTTCATCTCGCGGCGTGTGTAGAGATAGCCCGTGGGGTTGTTGGGATTGCAGATCATGATGGCACGTGTGCGGTCGTTGATGAGCTCCTCAAACTTCTCCACCTTTGGCAGCGAGAAGCCTTCCTCTATAGTAGTAGCTATGGTACGTATGCGCGCGCCCGCGGAGATGGCAAACGCCATGTAGTTGGCGTAGGCTGGCTCGGGGACGATAATCTCGTCGCCTGGGTTAAGACACGACATAAAGGCGAAGAGCACCGCCTCGCTTCCTCCCGAGGTGATGATGATGTCGTCGGCATCGACATTGATGTCGTAACGACGGTAATAGCTCACGAGCTTCTCACGGTAGCTCTGGATACCCTGGGAAGGCGAATATTCAAGAATGTTGCGGTCGATACGCTTCAGGGCATCGAGGGCAACTTGTGGTGTGGGCAGATCGGGCTGGCCGATGTTGAGGTGATAGACCTTCGTCCCACGCTTCTTTGCAGCGGCAGCAAGAGGTGCGAGCTTGCGTATAGGCGACTCGGGCATCTCGTGTCCGCGAACAGATATTTCCGGCATGATTCTACAAAAAAATTATTTTTCGACTGCAAAGGTACTATTATTAATTGGAAAACGGCAAACTGAAATAAAAAAAAATCGAAATAAAACCATTTTATTACCTAAATCATGGGAATTAACATATTTTTGCGCAATCTCTTCGCTCTTTTCAACAAAAAGAATTACTTTTGCCAAACTTTAACTCGAAAGGACTACAGACAATGAATTACGACGAACTCTTATCGAAGCGCGACGCGGGAGAAAATAAACTTTGCCATACCTTGCTCGGCTGTTTCACGAAAAGAAACGCCGGAGCACGCTTTGTGAACGTGATTGACATCAGGGACGAACTCACCGACAACATCCTCTTTGAAGAAGACCTCAGGAAGGAACACGAGGCACACAAGGAGATAAAGGCCAACCATCAGATAAGATATATGCCAGGCGGCGACGACGTTAAGGGAAAGACGAAAAAGACGCTCGTGGCCGAAAGAGGCGTGTTTGTCACGCTGGCTCAGATGCTGTTTGACACGCCGTCGATGGTGGCGCGCAACGACTTTCTCAAAGACATCATTTCGCAGACTTTCGAGGCAGCCAAGGAGCTGCACGCCAACGGCATCTATCACACGTGTTTCGCGCCGGAGAACCTACTGATACGACGCGGCGACGGCAGGCTGATGCTGCTGAACCACGGCTCGTTCTATCAGAACATAGAAAACCAAGAGGAGCTCTACGGCGACCTCGCCAGCTATGTGGCGCCTGAAGTGTTGGCTCACGGCACCATCGACGAGCGATGCGACGTGTATTCGATAGGAAAGCTGATAGAGTATCTCTACTCCACGGGATCGATGCCGATGCCGGTGAAGAAAGTGGTGAAGAAGGCTACACGCGAACTGCCCGAAGACCGCTACGACTCGGTAAGGAACATGGAGAAAGCCCTGAAAAGGCTCGCCGCCTTCAGACGACAGGCCGTGACGCTGCTCACGGCAGCCGCCGCTACCGCCATCATCGTCGGCGCGTATTTCAGCATCGTGCCCGAACAAAACGAGATGGAATATATCAAGCCCGCACCGCAGCCTAAGACAGAGGACTTCCTCGACGAGGGCATCGACCCGACGACAGAATTAGGAATACTGCCCACCGACTCGTCGGGCGCGCTGACCGAGGCGCAAAAGAAAAAGATGGAGGAATACCAGAAGAAAGCGGAGGACATATTCCGAAAACGATTTGAAAAGGAAGCCGACAGGATACTCTCGAAGGTGTATAACGCCGGGGTGATGAACTCGTCGCAAAGCAAATTCTCCGCTTCGAGCCAAAAGGCTATCTCGGAACTGAACGAGGTGCAGGAGAAGATAGCAAGCCAGACGGCCATGCCCATGTCGAAGAGCCAACGCATAGCCCAGGAGATTATCGACAGGGTGAGCAACATGAAGAAAAAGGAAATAAAACAGTAAATAAACAAATAAAGAAAGAAAAAGAAAGACAATGAGAAGTAGAACAGCTATTTGGTTTGAATGCCGAATCCGTTACGAAAAGACCATGGAAGACGGAATGCAGAAGAAAGTGTCGGAGAACTACGTGGTTGACGCACTTTCATTCAGCGAAGCAGAAGAACGTATCACCGAGGAAATGTCGTCGTACGTCAGCGGCGAATTTGAGATCATGGACATCAAGATTGCACCATACGCCGAGGTGTTCTTCGCCGACAGCGACTCTGCCGACAAGTGGTACAAGGCGAAACTCGCCTTCATCACACTCGACGAGAAGACACAGAAAGAGAAGAAATCGACAGTGAACTACCTGTTCAACGCAGGCTCGATGAACGGCGCCGTGAAGAGCATCGACGAGGTGATGTCGCAGTCGATGGTGGACTATGTCGTTTCAGCCGTCAACGAGACCACGCTGATGGACGTGTTTGAATACAAGAAGAAGGAAAAGGACGACAAGCCCGAATACGAACAGCAATAACCGACGGGGAGGATACATGATGTTGGATTACGACGTGAAGAAAAACCTGCAGGAGGTATTAGCCACTCTGCCAGAGCACGTGAGACTCGTGGCCATCAGCAAGTATCACCCTGCTGAATACCTGCAGGCAGCATACGACGAGGGACAACGCATCTTCGGCGAAAGCCATGTGCAGGAACTGCAACGCAAGGTGGAGGTGATGCCGAAAGACATCTGCTGGCATTTCATAGGCCACCTGCAGACCAACAAGGTCAAGTATATAGCTCCATATATCAGCATGATAGAGGCCGTAGATTCGATGAAGCTCATGGCAGAGATACAGAAGCAGGCGGCGAAAAACAACCGCACCATCGACGTGCTGCTCGAACTGCATATAGCGCAGGAGGCGACGAAATACGGACTGACACCCGACGACTGCCGTAAGATGCTCGACGAGGGGCTGTGGCGCGAGATGAAAAACGTGCGCATCCGCGGACTGATGATGATGGCGTCGAACACCGACGACGAGACGCAGATACGCAACGAGTTTATGACCGCCGCCAACTTCTTCGACGAAGTGAAGGCACGACACTTTGCCGACGCGCCTTACTTCGACCAACGGTCATGGGGTATGAGTGACGACTATCCGCTTGCTGTTGAGTGCAGGAGCACGATGGTGCGTGTCGGAACGAGGATTTTCGGACCTCGTGTATATTAACACTCCCCTGCCCTGACCCTTCGGCACCCTGCGGCCGTCGAGACCATAACAGGCTACGGGCGACGAGGCATCGGCCTCGACACCTTCCACTGACGCGGAACCGCCCATGAACTTGAACGAGACGCTGCTGGCTGACACCTCTGTAATGTCGGTCAGCGGCTTTTCTATGCCACCACCTGAATACCAGAAGGCGGGCAGAGGCGAACAGTCGGTGAACGACGTCACGCCACTGACTCCAGGGAAAGGGTCGCCAGCCGCCTCTTCCTTGTATGTGGCGTTGTCTATATACTGGCCACCATAGCGGCGCAACAGCTCGGCATTGACGGTGTTGACGTCCGTCCAAACGCTATTCGTCACGGTGGTCTTGATATAATAGTCGCTGAGCATCAGGCCGTCGGCGGCCACAAGCGAGAAACGCGGATGACCGATGGTGTTGTTCAGATTGTTGCCGCCTAAGCCGGCTATTTTGAATGCGTAGTCGTCGAAGTCGATATGATAGATCACGAGTCCGCGACCAAAGACCTTGCCGTTCCAAAGGTCGGAGGAATTCTCCACCACCTCAAGCATATAACACTCGGCAGGATTGACGGGATTGCTGATCTTGTAGCTGCCGCCACCACGCTCGGCCGTGGTCAGCATCACATCCTGCGATTGGTAAAGCTCAGGCACAGTGATCCAGCCCAGACGCTCGCGCTCCCAGCAGGTCAATGCCGTAGGGCGATAGCCGTTGAAGGTGTATTCGCCCAAGTCCATCAGTCCGTAATAGCCCAGTCCTACATCGCAACATTCCGAGGCGTAGCCAGAGGTGGGATAGAGGTCGGGAAGACCGAGGGTGTGGCAGAACTCGTGGCAGAAGAGCCCGATGCCGCTCATCTTATAGCCTATGTTGGCTTGGTTGTTCTCTGAGCCATGCAACTCGTTGCTGACGCCATAACGGCATATCTTCACCCCGTCGAAGACCGGCGTGGAGGAGATATGACCTGACTGAGGCCAGATATAATCGGAACTGTTGGAAGCATAGTTCTCGCCATAGCCGGCGTAGATGATATACACGAGGTCGGCATAGCCGTCACCGTCAGCGTCGTATTGCGAGAAATCGACATCGGCATCGGCGGCCTGACAGCTGGCCTTAAGCAGCGCGGTGATATTGTCGCGGCCGCGGCCGTAGGTCTTGTACGACTCGCTGAGCCGGTAAGGGCCGTAGAGGTCGAACTGGGGCGAATATCGTCCGCCGCTCATGTCAGAGAAATACTGGTTGACGCTGCCGAAATTCTCATACATGACATGATCGGGATTGGTGCCCTTGCCGTTGAGACTGTTGTCAAACTGCCCGAAAGCATCGGGAAGGCGAAACTGGAGGTCGGAAAACTCGACCATGATGACAACGGCACGGGGCGAGCCGATAGCGGGAAATAAGTCGGGCAACGAAGAGGAGCGCGTGGCGAGACGCTGGCGACTGGCTTTCTCCATGCCCTTGGCTACCATCGACTCGCGGTCTTGACGCATCACTGCCATCGTCTCTGCCAACGCGCGCTGGCCAGGAGCATGGGCAAGGATACGCGAGGAAACGAGGTTGCCGTCGCTGTCTTGGTCGGCAAGATACAGGCCAGAACCGTCGTGGACAAGGATGGCGCCGTCGGTGGCGATGTAATAGTGGAAATACTCGTCGCCCACGAGCTGTACGTCGAGGCGGCTGCCGTCGGTCTGACGGAACTGGCTCCATTCGCGGAAGGCCTTCGCTGCCGACACCCGTTGCGACATGGTAACGGCAATGGTGAGAAGTAAGAATATTCTAAGTAACATAGTAGATAATTGCTGTTTTTTTCCAAAAATAATATTGCTTTTATTTGTCTTTCAACAATGTAGCTTTAATTTGTCTTTCAACAATGCAGCTTTAATTGTTTTTCCCGAAATAATACTGTCCGCGACGACGCGTGACGCGACCGTAGTCGATGGCATGACGGGGACAATGGTGATAACAGGCGAGACACGTGGTGCAGCTGCCGTCGTGATGCCACTGCGGCTGGCCGTCGGCGAGCGACATATTGCCTACAGGACAGGCTTTGACACACTGACCACAACCTATGCAACGGGAAGCATCGGCACGGAACTTCTTGTCGGTGATCATGAAACGATTGAAAAAACCGCCAATGACGTACGACAACAGCCAGGCACACTTGCCCTTGACCAAACGCCACTCGCCACGACGACCGTCGAGAAGCAACGGCAGGAAACGCTCGAGGGCGGCTGATGCCTGACGGCATTTCTCCCTTTCACGCTCTATGGTGTCGGTGTACATAAACGGAAGGGCTACATATGACTCGGGCATGACGAGCGAAAGGGCGGAATGGAGTTCTAAACCTCTTCGGCGCAACTCGCGCGAAAAGATGGTCATCGCCTCGCCGATATTGTCGCCGCAGGTAACCACAGCATAGGTCATGGCTCCGTCAGCGCCGTCGAGATGCATGCCACGAACGAAACGCCTGACAAGGGCGGGCGGCTGCCAGCCGTGAATGGGAAAACAAAAGCCAAGACGCTCGCCTGGCTCTAACGTATAGTGAAGACTGTCTGCTCCCGATTGCAGCGCACCAGCCATATCGACCAGCTCCTCGCCCGTGCACTGATGAAGACGACGGGCTGCCCAAGCACTGTTTCCGGTTCCTGAAAAATAGAAAATCATGCGCCAAAGGTACAACAAATCTTTGATTTCGCAAAATAAATGGCGGGAAAATATCATTTTTCACCGTTTTATTGCGTCAGATTGAAATAAATGTATTATATTTGCACTCGTAAAGTAGATAAATAACACACAAAAAAAATGAGATATTTCATTTCTCTGGCTTACGACGGCACCGACTTCCACGGATGGCAGATACAGCCTAACGGCATCTCGGTACAGGAAGAGCTGCAAAAGGCGCTGACCACACTGCTGAGAAAACAAACCGACGTGGTGGGAGCGGGAAGAACCGACGCTGGTGTGCACGCTCGCGAGATGGTGGCTCACTTCGACCACGACACGGCTATCGACTGCCAGCAGCTCGCATACAAACTAAACCGGCTGGTGCCAAGGACAATGGCCATTCACGACGTGAGAGAGGTGGGGGAAGACATGCACGCGCGGTTCAGCGCGAAAAAACGTACCTACCGCTATTTCATCCACACACGAAAAGACCCGTTCCTCAGACATTACTCGTTTCTCACACCATACGAACTGGACTTCGAACTGATGAACACTGCCGCGGCATTGCTGAAGGACTATACCGACTTCGGGGCATTCTGCAAGAGCCATTCAGACGTGAAGACCACACTCTGCAAGGTGACAAAGGCGGAATGGATACAGACATCGCCGACACAGTGGTATTTCGAGATCAGCGCCGACCGCTTCCTGAGAAACATGGTCAGAGCGGTGGTGGGAACACTGATCGACGTGGGAAGACACAGACTGACAATAGACGAGTTTAGACGCGTGATAGAAGGAGGGAAGCGAACGGCGGCCGGCGAATCGATGCCTGGCAATGCCTTGTTTTTAGAAAAGGTAGATTATTAAATTGTAATATGTGGTTAATATTAGCATTCCTGTCGGCTGCCTTACTCGGCTTCTACGACTCGTTTAAGAAAAAGGCATTGAGCGGAAACGCCGTGATACCAGTGTTGTTTCTCAACACACTGTTCTCGTCGCTCATCTTCCTCCCGTTTATCATCGTCAGCTATACCACCGACGCCCTTGACGGAAACATCTTCCACGTGGCTTCAGGCGGATGGGAGGTTCACAAATATATAGTACTGAAGAGCTTCATCGTCTTGAGCAGCTGGATATTAGGATATTTCGGCATGAAACACTTGCCGCTGACCATCGTAGGACCAATCAATGCCACACGACCCGTGATGGTGCTCGTAGGCGCACTGCTGTTCTTCGGCGAAAGGCTCAACGGATGGCAATGGCTCGGAGTGGCATTAGCCGTACTCTCGTTTTTCATGCTGAGCAGAAGCGGAAAGAAGGAGGGCATCGACTTCAAACGCGACCACTGGATATGGATGATAGTGGGAGCGGCGGTGCTCGGTGCCGTCAGCGGACTGTATGACAAATATCTCATGGCGGCTCCAGAAGACGGCGGCGTGGGACTCGACAAGATGATGGTGCAGAGCTGGTATAACATCTACCAGTGCTTCATGATGGGAGCTATGCTCATGCTGCTGTGGTGGCCGAAAAGACAACACACCACGCCGTTCAGATGGCATTGGTGCATCATCTTCATAAGCATCTTCCTCTCGGCTGCAGACTTCGTCTATTTCTACTCGCTGTCGCTGCCAGGGGCAATGATAAGCATCGTCTCCATGATACGACGGGGCAGCGTGGTGGTGAGCTTCCTCTTTGCAGCACTGGCTTTCCACGAGAAAAACCTCAAGTCGAAGGTCATCGACCTGGCGCTCGTACTGCTCGGCATGATATGCCTCTATATCGGTAGTCATTAATCAAAATATGAAGCATGACCTGCCTCCATATCGGCAGTGATTAAACAAAATATGAAGCATGATCTGCCTCCATACCGGCAGTGATTAAACAAAATATGAAGCATGATCTGCCTCCATATCGGCAGTGATTAAACAAAAAAAAGAAGAATATGACAGATTACATTAACGCTAACTTATGGCAACTATGGTCGCTGATAATCGTGGCGAGCATAGTGCTCGAGATGTTCTCGGGCAGCTTCTTCATCATCTGCTTCGCAGTGGGAGGATTAGCTGCCTTGGTATCTACTCTCTTAGGTGGCATCTACGTGCAGACGGCCGTGTTCGCCATCGTCTCGGCTATTGCCATCTTCCTCGTACGACCCTTCGCCTTGAGATACATCCATCGAGGAACAGAGCCCGTGCCAAGCAATGCTGACGCCATCATAGGACGAAAGGCTAAGGTGAGCCAGGACATTCCCGCAAACGGATACGGACGAGTGGCCATCGACGGCGACGACTGGAAGGCCACAGCTTCAACAGACATCAAAAAAGGCGATACGGTGACAATAGTGACGCGCGAAAGCATCATCCTCACCGTTGAACCAGCATAATCCTTGAATTATTCATCAACTTATTTTTTTTAGCTTATGACCTACGTACTCATCGCTATCGTGGTACTCGTGCTGATTTTCGCGAAGATGGCTCTCGTCATCATACCACAGTCAGAAACAAAAATCATTGAACGCCTCGGACGTTACTATGCCACACTGCGCCCTGGTATCAACATCATCATACCTATCGTCGATAGGGCAAAGGAAATTGTGGTGATGAGAGCCGGACGATATGTGTATTCTAACTCTATAGACCTGCGTGAACAGGTGTATGACTTCCCGAAACAAAACGTGATAACAAAAGACAACGTACAGACGGAAATCAACGCTCTGCTCTACTTCCAGATTGTGGATCCATTCAAGGCGGTGTATGAAATAAACAATCTCCCAAATGCTATCGAGAAACTAACACAGACCACGCTGAGAAACATTATCGGCGAACTGGAACTCGACGAGACTCTCACATCGCGAGACACAATCAACACTAAACTACGCTCGGTGCTCGACGATGCCACAAACAAATGGGGAATAAAGGTGAACCGAGTGGAACTGCAAGACATAACACCGCCTGAAAGCGTGCTCACGGCAATGGAAAAACAAATGCAGGCTGAACGTAACAAACGTGCCACCATCCTCACCAGCGAAGGTAAGAAAGCCAGCGACATCCTGCAGTCGGAAGGCGAGAAAATGGCTACCATCAACCGAGCCGAGGCTCTTAAGCAACAGGCCATCCTAAAGGCTGAAGGCGAAGCGCAGGCAAGAATAAGAAAGGCGGAGGCAGAGGCCATCGCCATACAGAAAATAACCGAGGCGGTGGGCAAGACGACAAACCCCGCCAACTACCTCCTGGCACAGAAATATATACAGATGCTGCAACAGATAGCCGAGGGCGACAAGACCAAGACCGTATATCTGCCTTACGAGGCAACAAACCTCATGGGAAGCATCGGCGGAATAAAAGATTTGTTCAAAAACGAATAGAAAAAAGGTGAATAAATAACGCATTAGGGATTTTCCTCTCACTACTTAGGGAAAATCCCTTTTTCTTTTGCCATAATTGCCGTATCTTTGCAGCAAAGAAACAAAAACTCGACTTTCACAAGCAAAAAAAACGCCGAGGTCGAGAACACGAGATAATAAACATTTAAAACAACAATTTAAAAAATATACGGTTATGAAAAAGATATTGATGGCAATAGTGGCACTGATGACCTTTACGGCTTCGGCCAACGCAATGAGTTACGAACAGGCTCGCAGAGAGGCGCTGTTCCTGACAGACAAAATGGCTTACGAGCTCAATCTCTCTGACGCTCAGTATGACGCCGCATACGAGATTAACCTCGACTACCTGATGGGCGTGACCAGCGTGGATGATGTCTATGGCGACTACTGGACAAGACGCAATCTCGACCTTAGCTACATCTTGCTCGACTGGCAATGGAACGCTTTCAGAGCTGCTTCTTACTTCTTCCGTCCGCTCTACTGGAACGCTGGGTGCTGGCACTTCGTCATCTACGCAAGATATCCGAGACGCTCGTTCTACTACTTCGCCCGACCAACGGTGTATGTTTCCTACAGAGGTGGACACTGCTGGAGAATGAACGGTGGACACAGCTATTACCATAACCACAGCTCTCACTTCAGAAACCATCACGCCAACAACGGCATGAGAGACAGATTCGACAGAGGAGAAATAGGACACAGCAACCGCAACAACGGCAACCGCTTCGACCGTAACAACAACGGTAACGGCAACCGCTATGACCGTAACAACAATGGTAACGGCAACCGCTATGGCAACGACCGTTTCAACAGAAACAGCTCAACACGAGTGACAGTAAACAACCGCCAGAAAGAAGGCAACAGCTACGAGCGCAAGTCGGAAGGCTACAACCCGCAGCGTACACAACCACAACGATACGAGCGCCAACAACAACTGCAACGCAACCACCAAATGCAACAACCACGCATGGAACGTCAGCAAAGAATAGAGAACCGCTCGCAGATGCAGCGTTCAGAAAACCGTTCGCAGATGCAGCGTTCAGAAAACCGCTCACAGATGCAGCGTTCGCCACGCTTCAACGACAGAGGCATCTCTGGATCGAAAAGCCAAGGTGAGAGAATGCAGATGAAACGCCTCTAACCCACAGGTTAAAGATCAAGCACACGGATCTCGGCATTGGCCATAGGCTTCACGTCTTTCATCTCAAGATTGTAATACACAGATTGTATCGCCTTATTGATTATTCCATGCCCGACGGCAAGCACACGCTTGCCAGGGTATGTGTCACGAACAAAAGAAATAAATTTCTCTGCTCTTAATTTCAAGTGGTCGAGCGACTCTATGTCGTCCGGCCACTTTTCGTCTTTCAAGTCGGGAATATAACGGCCTGTGAAACCGCCCCAGTCGCGCTCACGCAACAAAGGTGTCGTCAACACTTCCATTCCACGGCGACGAGCGGTGGCGGCGGCAGTGTCAACGGCTCGTTTCAGATCGCTCGCCACAATGGCGTCAAGAGGCAAGCCGGCCATCTGCTCTGCCAACGCTTCTGCCTGGCTGACACCCACCGCGGTGAGTTCGCCTTGCGTCTGTCCCTGCATTATCCGGTTTACGTTGTCAACAGTCTCTCCGTGGCGGACAAGATAGAGTTTTGTCATTCGTCAAGTCGTCCTATAGTTATTTTACCACCTTTTCTATATATGTCTTTATAATATTTATCCCTGTCTTGTTTTCACCACCCAACGGGATAATGATGTCAGCATACTTCTTCGACGGTTCGATAAACTGCTCGTGCATCGGCTTCAACACCTTGAGATAACGGTCGATGACCATATCTACCGTACGCCCACGCTCCACCACATCGCGCTGAATATTGCGAATAAGACGCTCGTCAGAGTCGGTATCGACAAAGATACGAATGTCCATCATGTCGCGAAGCTCCTTGTTAACAAGCGTCATGATGCCTTCAATAAGAATCACTGGCTTGGGTTCTACATGCACCGTCTCGGGAAGGCGGTTGCTGATGAGATAGGAATAGGTGGGCTGTTCGACACTCTCGCCTGCCTTCAACCGCCTGACATGATCAATGAGCAACGGCCAGTCAAAAGCGTCGGGATGATCAAAATTAATGGCACGACGCTCCTCAGAGGTCAACTCCGACGTGTCGTTGTAATAAGAATCAAGAGGCACAACGGCTACGTGATGAGGAGGCAACGCCTCCACAATTTTTTTCACAACGGTGGTCTTGCCCGAACCCGTACCACCTGCTACACCAATTATCTTCATAAGCAAAAATATATGTTTTTGGGAGACAAAAATACAAAATATCCGCGAAATATCAAACATAACACCACTTTTTTTCAAAAAAATGAGAAAAACATAGGAAAAGATTTGGATGAAAGAGAAAAAACATGTAACTTTGCACACCAAAAGCAGACATTATATTTATATACAACAATAATATTTTAACAAAAAATGAAAAAAGGAATTCATCCAGAGAACTATCGCCCCGTCGTATTCAAGGATATGTCCAACGGCGATATGTTCCTTACACGTTCTACTTGTAAGACTAACGACACAGTAGAATTCGAAGGCGAAACTTACCCAGTGGTAAAGATTGAAATCTCAAGCACTTCGCATCCGTTCTACACGGGCAAGAGCAAGCTTGTCGATACCGCAGGACGCGTTGACAAGTTCATGAGCCGCTACGGTAAGGCCCGCAAATAACAATAGCGCACAGTCTTATCTTATATTTCACGATATAAAACAGCGAAGAGGAAGTGTGTTCTTGCGTAGTTGCATATACGCGGGAACACACTTTTCTTTTCACCACGCGCCCCGACGGCAGCGGCACGCCGCTACACGCACCCACGGCCACACGCCATCAGGAGCGCCATACAGACTACACCTACCACTCACTTCACAACACATCAGGCAATGAAATCTACAAGACACTTACTCTCTCTGCTCGCCATGGCATCCATGGCAGCGGCGCTCCTCACGGCATGCGGCAGCGACAACGGCGACAATGACGACGGCGGACAGGGGCAGAGACCCTCGGCCAATGCCAACGCCAACGTAGCCACGGACGACAAGGCGGTGCTGCGCCTCGAGTTTCCGAAGCTCGACAACTCGGGCAACAGCATGGTGGTGGTGCACCGCACCAGCGCATCGACATTCGACAAGGACCGCGTAAACTACTCCATAGAGTGGGACAAGCAGAAGAAGTCGCAGCGGTGGTCGTGCTACCAGATGCACAAGGGCTACAACGGCAGCTACTCGCGCGTGATAAGAAACTATCCCGACGACCCCGACATACCCGTAGACAGCCGATGGGCCAAGGACTACATCTACGGCTCGGGGTTCCAGCACGGGCACATCTGTCCCAGCGCAGACCGCACGTTCTCGTACGAGGCCAACATGCAGACGTTCTACATGTCAAACATGCAGCCCCAGTACCCCAAGTTCAACGGCTACGAGGGCTCCGACCAGGGGCTGTGGCTGAAGATGGAGAACAAGGTGACGGCACTGGCCAAGCAACTCAAGTCTACCGACACTATATGGGTGTGCAAGGGCGGCACCATAGACAAGGAGGAGCACATCATAAAGCGCATAGACGGCAGACTCATAGTGCCCAAGTACTTCTTCATGGCCATACTCAAGAAGTCGAGCCTCGGCTATGCCGCCTTCGGGTTCTGGGCCGAGCAGAAAGACCAGTGGGCCACCAACGAGAAGCTGTCAAAATATGCCATGAGCATAGACGAACTCGAGAAGCTCACGGGCATAGACTTCTTCTGCAATCTGCCCGACAATGAGGAGAAGGCCGTGGAGGCCGCGTTCTATCCATCATACTGGGGCCTCAACTGACGGCTCTCTGACAAACGCGAAGGGAGGCAACTCACCAGCTACTACGGTGGGTTGCCTCCCTTAGTGTGTCTATACGGCCGTGCGTCAGGCAGCGCGGCAGCGCGTCATGCCGCGCCATTGGCGGCGTGGCGTGGGCCTATGGCCGCTCACCTGCGCCTGAACTTGGCCGGCGCGGTGATGCTCACGCCGCCCTCACTCATGGTGCCGAACTTGGTGCCTGTGGCCGCCGTGGCCTTGCCGCCGAACTCGGTGTTGGGCTTGGCAAGCGTGGTGCGCGTCAGGTCAAACACTATCTGCTCCTGGTTGTTCTGCCCCTCAAACACGCCGTAGAAGCGGTTGGTCTGGGTGTCGAGGCTGAAGCCGCCTTCCCATGCGGCAGAGTATGTCATGCCGCTGCCGTCGTACTTCAGGCAGATGTCGCCCGTGCGCGGGTCTATGTACCACGCGAAGCGCAGCTCGTTGGTCTCGGTGCGCTCCACGCCATCATCGTCGGTGTAGGTCAGGTAGTCGGTCTCGCGGCCACGGCCGTTGAGCGAGTTGGTGTTGTACTGGTCAAACTCAAACGTGGCTTTCATGGCCACGGCCTTCAGTTGTCCGTTCTCATAGTAGCGGTTCTCTATCTGCCCCTCCCAGTATCCACGCAGGGCGGCAGCCTCGGCGTTGAGGGTGCTGGTGCCATAGTCGAACGAGTCGTCGTACCAGTCGTAGTCGTCGTACCAGTCGCCGTAGTAGTCGCGGTAGTCCCAATGGTCGTCGTCACAGCTCGTGAGCGCCGTCAGTGACGCTGCGAGCAGCAGTGCTATCGATAAAGATTTGGTCCACTTCATAGCTGTATGTCTTTAAATTGTTTTGTTTATGGTGCAAATTTAGTCTTTTCATGCCAATCGGCCAAGCATGAAATCCATATTTCGCGATAGGGTTTTCCCTATTATGCGTGGGGAATCATCGCCGCGCACACCTTATATAATATACGCGCACGCGTGACCTACGGGCGGCAAAATGCACACAAAGTATTCTAAATTCGCACTATACACAGATTTAAACTGAATTTTAACGGCAAAAACTTTCATGTTCAGAAATATTTTACTTACTTTGCATATTCTTGAAAACTACAAATAAATCAACATGCAGAAAAAGCTAAAATTGGCAGTGATAGCCCTTTGCTACGCTCCGCTGGTGTTCGCGCAGAACGACTCCACCGCGATATCCGACCAGGGTAACAGCGAGCAGGCATTCACATTCACCGAAGCACAGCTTGGAGAGGACGACGACATGTCGCAGAACGTGACCATCCTCAACTCCAGCACCAACGTCTACGCGAGCCAGGTGGGATACCTGTTCTCACCAGTGAGGTTCCGCTTCCGCGCCTTCGACCAGAAGTACAATGATGTCTATGTCAACGGAGTGCAGCTCAACGACATGGAGAGCGGGCAGTTCCGCTACTCACTCGTGGGCGGACTCAACCAGATGACCAAGAACGTAGAGTTTGCCTTACCGTTCGAGAGCAACAGGTTCAGCATGACAGGCATGGGCGGGTCTAACAACTACAACTTCCGTGCGGCAGACCTCCCCACGGGCCACAGGCTCTCGCTCTTAGGCACCAACGGCAACTACACCCTGCGCGGACTCTACACATTCGGCACAGGTCTCAACGACAAGGGATGGGCCTTCGCCGGCGGACTCACATACAGATGGGCCAAGGAGGGATACGTAGAGGGCACGTTCTACAACTCGCTGTCTTACTTCCTCGGCGTGCAGAAGGTGTTCGGCGACGGCCGCCACTCCCTGTCACTCTCCACATGGGGCGCACCCACGGAGCGTGCCACACAGGCCGCGGGCACAGATGAGATGTACTGGCTCGCCAACGACCGCTACTACAACGCATACTGGGGCTACCAGAACGGCAAGAAGCGCAGCTCACGCATCGTGAACGACTTCTCGCCGAGCGCAGTGCTCACCTGGGACTGGAACATGGACGACCGCTCTAAGCTCACCACATCGCTCTTCGCCAAGTACTCCATGTACAAGAACACGCGCCTCGACTACAACAACGCCGACAACCCACACCCCAACTACTGGAAGAACATGCCCAGCAGCTACTACGATGTATGGAACAGCGACAACGACTCGTACACCAGTGCCGAGAGCCTGAAGCAGTGGCATGCCGCATACGACTACTGGACGGCCTCCAAGGCCAACCGACAGATAGACTGGGACCGCCTGTACTACTCCAACAACCAGGCCAACGTGCAGGGCGCCGACGCTCTGTACTTCGTGACGGCAAAGCACAACGACGCGCTCACCGTGTCGCTCGCCTCCACGTTCAACCACATGATAGACAACAACAAGAGTCTCAACGTGGGCGTGATGGCCGCCACCAACAAGGCCATGCACTACCTCACCATGGAGGACTTGCTCGGTTCTACGTCGTATCACAACATCAACACCTACGCCCTCGGCACGCACTACGCCGCCGACTCCGACGAGGTGCAGTATGACCTCAACCACCCCAACGCCGTGGTAAGGGAGGGCGACAAGTTCCGCTACAACTACAACATACTCGTCAACAACGCCAAGCTGTGGTCGAGCTACACCGAGAACTTCGGCAACGTACACTACACCATAGCCGCAAAGCTGGGCTACACCTCCATGCAGCGCGACGGTAAGATGCGCAACGGTCTGGCCAAGGACAACTCCTACGGCAAGAGCCGCCGCGCCGACTTCCTCGACGGCGGCGTGAAGCTGGGTGCCAACATCAACCTCGGCGGCGGTAACGTGCTCTCACTCGGCGCGGGCTACGAGCAGCGTGCGCCACAGGCACAGACGGCTTTCATAGCTCCCGAGATAAACAACAACTTCGTGACCAACCTGAAGAACGAGCGGGTGTTCAGCTCCGAGATAGGCTACCAGTACGAGAACGCATGGCTCCACGCCAACGTCAACGCCTACTACAGCCGCATAGACAACGGCACAAACTGGCAGAACTTCTACATGGACGACGAGAACTCCTTCACCTACGTGTCGCTCACCGGCATGAACAAGGAGTACTACGGCGTGGAGGCCGGTCTGAAGTTCAAGGTGAGCAGCGCGTTCGACATCAAGCTGCTCGGCTCCATAGCCGACGCCAAACTCATAAACAACTCGCACCTCGCATACATGAAGTCTACGAGCGCGGAGATGTTCGGCAGCGACTACAGCGGCGACTACCACGATGAGGTGAACAACAAGGGCATGCGCGAGTCGGGCACACCGCTCACCGCCGCCGACCTCGGCGTGGCATACCACCAGGGCGGATGGTTCATCAACCTCGACTGCAGCTACTTCGACCGCATATACCTCTCCTACTCGCCCAACTACCGCTACGACCAGACGCTGAAGAGACGCGCCGCCGTAGACGACACCGTGCAGGACCTCCAGGGCAACTGGTCGAAGTCGGCCCTCGCACAGGCCAAGGGTCACGGCGGATTCCTGCTCTCGGGCTCCGTAGGACGCAGCATATACCTCAGGAAAGGCTCGCTCTCGATAAACCTCACCGTCAACAACATACTCAACAACCGCGACATCGTGACGGGAGGATATGAGCTCAGCCGCAGCAACTACACCCAGAGTGGCAACCTGCGCGGATACTCATTCTCCAAGAACCCGATGAAGTTCTATATATACGGAACCACCGGCATGCTGAACCTCACATACAAATTCTAAATGCGCACTACAATGAAAATACTCAAATACATCACATCAGCAGTACTCGCGTTGGCCATGACCATGGCTCTCGGCTCCTGCATGGACGGCGACTGGGACGACCCGACCGGCGACACCTCGCCATACGGCAACAACAGCCTCGTAGAGAAAAACGTCATCTCCATAGCCGACCTGCGTGCCAAGTACGCCACGTCACTGGCCCAGATCAACGACACCACACGCATGGAGGACGGACTCCAGATCAAGGGCGTGGTGACTGCCAACGACATAGAGGGCAACATCTACAACCAGATAGCCGTAGACGACGGCACGGGGGCCATAGTAATAAACATAGCCCAGGGCGGACTCTTCGGACAGGTGCCCATAGGCCAGGAGATACTCGTTGACCTCACAGGGCTCTACATAGGCACATACCGCTCACAGGCACAGATAGGCGTGCCCTACACCGCTACCAGCAAGTCGGGCGTGAAGTCCACCTACCCGAGCCGTATGCCCCGCACCATGTGGAACGACCACTACAAGGCCTTAGGCAAGGCAGACCCCTCGCGCGTGCATCCCGTCGACTTCGACCTCACACGCATCAAGGACACCGACTACATACTCAGTCTCTCGGGCAAGCTCGTGACGCTGCGCGGCGTGAGCTTCGACAAGGCCGACGGCAAGCTCCCATTCGCTACGGAGGCTGAGGGCGAGAACAACGGCAACGGTGTGAGCCGTTCGCTCACGGGCTACAACTCCAGCAACCTGGTGGTGCGCACGAGCTGCTACGCCGACTTCGCCAGCGAGCCGCTGCCCATGGGCAAGCTCAACATCACGGGCGTACTCACATGCTACCGCTCCAACATAAAGTACACGCCTACGGCACAGCTCGCCCTGCGCAAGTATGCCGACATAGAGAAAGCCGAATAGGCACACCTACATTATATAATACATACATAACAAGCTAACAAAAGATAATATGAAGAAGATATTGTATTCGATGCTCGTCTTCGCGATGGCATCACTGACATTCACAAGTTGTGAGGACGTGCCCGCACCATACGACATTCCGACAGGCGGCGGCGACACTCCCGGCTCCACAGAAGTGGCTGAGGGCGACGGCACCGAGGCCAACCCGTTCAACGCCGTGGCCGCAAACGCCTTCGTAAAGGCGGGCGAGGGCCTCGACTCCAAGGTGTACATCAAGGGCGTGATATCTCAGGTCAAGGAGTGCTCGCCCCAGTATGGCAACGCCACATTCTACATCACCGAGGACGGCTCCACCGACAAGACATCGTTCTACGTGTTCCAGGTGAAGGGACTCGGCAACAACAAGATTGCAGCCGAGGATGAGGTGAAGGTCGGCGATGCCGTAGTGGTGTACGCACAGCTCACCGACTACAACGGCACTTATGAGACTCTGAAGGGCACTGGCTACATATACTCGCTCAACGGCAAGACCTCTGGCGGCGATACTCCTACTCCCGGTGTGGCCACTGGCGACGGAACGAAGGACAACCCGTTCAACAGCGTGGCCGCAAACGCGTATGCCTCCAAGCTGGGCAAGGACGAAGTGTCTACTGAGGACGTGTATATCAAGGGCAAGGTGGTGTCTGTGAAGAGTCAGTACAGCACACAGTGGGGCAACGCCACGTTCTATATATCCGACGATGGCACCGCAACCAACCAGTTCTGCGTGTTCCAGGCTCTGTATCTCAACAACGTGGCCTACACCGAAGGCCCCACTCTCGCACCCGGCGATGATGTAGTGGTGTGCGGAAAGGTGACCAACTACTACGGCAACACGCCCGAGACCATGAAGCAACAGGCATACCTCGTGTCGCTGAAGAGCAACGGTGGCAGCGAGCCCGGCGGCGATGACAAGCCCGCTACGTCTGAGGGCGTGACCATCTCTGGCAACACTCTCACCCTCACCAACGCCGCAGTGACGGCCGGTGACGAGTCTATCACTGTCAACGCTGAGGACTTCGGCGTGGCCGATACCGACCAGAAGGGCGAGGCCCTGACCACAGTAACACTGTCTGACGGCACCACTCTCACCTTCGACAACAATGGTGAGACCAACGGTGCCAAGTATTTCAGCAAGTACAAGATGGTACGTGTCTACAAGAACAACAAGGTAACGGTGACTGGCAAGAAGGCTATCGCCAAGATAGAGTTCGACTGTGACATATACGGCGGCACCACATACGTGGGCAACGAGACCGCTACCCTCAGCGTGTCTGGCAACAGCATGGTGTACAACAACGTGTTCACAGGCACTTCAGGTGGTGGCGTGCAGCTGCGATTCAAGAGCATCAAGATAACATACGCTAAGTAACAGGCGGCCGTCAATACTGACACCGCACTACGCGAAGGCAGACAACACAGGCCGCAAGGCTCTGCGTTGTCTGCCTTTTTTCATGCCATAAGCACGCAATATATGTAGTCTGACCGCACCATAACACACGTTTGCAGCAGTCCTTTTGTAGCAGTCTGCATGCAAGAAACACCGTCTTGCAGCACTGTTTGTGAAATATTATTGCTATTTTTGCCACGTCAAGCCAGACGACACACTACACATTATCATCACAAACAATCACAAACACCAGGAAAAGACATGGCATACAATGAAAAGACACACTCACCTAAAGGCTGCATGAAGTCCGCACAGACATGTCTGGCAGACTACTGCGCAGCATCGCTTACGGCACATACGCGGAAGTATCAGCCCACTTCTCACGTCATAATGCCACGCGCCATGCGGTGGCTCATGCCGCTCATGCTCATGCTGTGGGCCATAACGTCCGCCCATGCGGCCGATGTCATCCGCATCAATCAGCTCGGCTATATACCGCAGTCGTCCAAAGTGGCCGTCATGCTGTGCCATGAGGCGTGCGAGGTGAGCAACTTCGAGCTCATCGACGCGTTCACAGGGCAAGCCGTCTACGCCTCCAAGGCCGTGCGACCAACGGGAAAGCTCGGGGCATTCAAGTCCACGTTCAGGCTCGACTTCAGCCCCTTCACGCGCCAGGGCACCTATATCATACGCACGGACGGCTGCCAGTCCGACCCGTTCCCCATCAACGGACAGGTGTACAGGGGCACGGCCGACTTCCTGCTTAACTATATGCGGCAGCAACGCTGCGGTTTCAATCCGTACATCAAGGACAGCTGTCATCAGAAAGACGCACGCATCGTGTACAATCCGGCACGTGAGGGACAACATATCGACGTGCGCGGCGGATGGCACGATGCCGCTGACCTGCTGCAATACACCCCGACATCGGCCAATGCCATATATCTCATGCTCACGGCTTACCAGCAGAATCCGTCGGCCTTTGCCGACACGCACCTCGCCAACGGCCTTCCGGGCAGCAATGGCATACCCGACATCATAGACGAGGCGTACTGGGGGCTCGACTGGCTCGACCGCATGAACCCATCAAAGGGTGAACTTTACAACCAGATAGCCGACGACCGCGACCACATAGGCATGAAACTCCCCAACGACGACAGCGCCGACTACGGCTGGGGAGCGCATCAGGACCGCCCCGTGTACTACGTGAGCGGACTGCCGCAGCAGCGCGGCAAGCTGCTCAACGCCACCACAGGAGCGGCAAGCACGGCCGGGAAGTTTGCCAGTTGCTTCGCCCTCGGCTCGGAGATACTGCGCCCTTTCTACCCCGAATTTGCCAAACACATAGGCGATAAGGCCGCCGATGCCTACCAAGTGGGCGTAGACAAGCCCGGCAACACGCAGACAGTGTCGGTGAGGTCGCCTTATATATATGAGGAGGACAACTGGACTGACGACATGGAACTCGGTGCAATGGAGCTGTACGGGCAGACTGGCGACCGCCGTTACCTCTCGGCTGCGGCCGAATATGGCCGCCGTGAGCCTGTGACACCATGGATGGGAGCCGACAGCGCACGCCACTACCAGTGGTATCCGTTCATGAACATGGGGCATTACAGGCTCGCAGGGCAGACCGCCGACACGCGTCTGAGCCACGAGTTCATCCGCAACATGCGCTCAGGCATACTGCGTGTGCTGGAGCGCGGCCGCAACCACCCGTTCATGTGGGGCATCCCGGGCATCTGGTGCTCCAACAATCTCACCACAGCCATGCTCACACAGTGCATACTATACCGCCAACTGACGGGCAGCACGGAGTTTGAGGAGATGGAAGGCTCGCTCCGCGACTGGCTGTTCGGGTGCAATCCGTGGGGTGTGAGCATGGTGGTGGAACTGCCGAAAGGCGGCAACTACCCACGCCAACCGCACTCAGGGTACGTCAAGCTGCACCGTGGCACCACGTCTGGCGGACTCGTCGACGGCCCCGTGTACTTATCCATATTCAGCAATCTGAAGGGCGTGACCCTCACAGGCGGGCCACTGGCCGACACTGCCGACAACTATGACGACTGCCAGCCGGGCGACGTGGTGTACCACGACAACACCAACGATTACAGCACCAACGAGCCTACGATGGACGGAACGGCCGCACTGACCGTGCCGTTGGCATTCTACGAGGCCGAGGGACGCAAGCAGACGGCCGTCAGTTCAGACCACAACGTCTACGAACAAGCAGGAGGCATCATCAAGGGCGACCCGTCCAAGAAGCAGATATGCCTCGTATTCACCGCCGCCGACAAGGCAGACGGAGCCGACATGATAATAAGCACGCTGAAGAAGAGCGGCATCAAGGGCGGATTCTTCTTCACTGGGAAGTTCTTCGACCTCTATCCTGACGTGGTACGCCGCCTCACCGCCGACGGGCACTACGTAGGAAGCCACAGCTACGGACATCTGCTGTACATGCCATGGGGCCACCGCGACTCCATGCTCGTGACCCGCAAGCAGTTCGATGACGACATGCTGCGCAGCTACCAGACCCTCGCACGCTTCGGCATAAGCAAGGACAAGGCCCCGTACTTCATCCCTCCATACGAGTACTACAACAGCACCGTGAGCTCATGGGCGCACCGTCTGGGGCTTCAAGTCATCAACTACACGCCTGGAACGGGCACCAACGCCGACTACACCACTCCCGACATGCCCAACTACCGCTCAAGCAAGACGCTGCTAAAGCGTCTGCTCGACTACGAGAAGGCCAACACCCTGAACGGACATTTCCTCATGATACACTTCGGAACGTCTGACTTGCGCACGGACAAGTTCTACAATCTGCTGCCGAACATAATAAGCACGCTGCGCAAACGCGGCTACAAGTTCGTGTCAGTAGAGGAAATGCTCGGTCTGAACATGCACTGACACAAGACGGCAGACGTACTGTTACATGTAAAAAAACATGCCTTTACAGGCTAACAGACGCTCACTTTAAAACAGACAACGGCCCAAACTACACAACAAACAAGGCCGTACAAAAACGAAAAAAGGCACGGCGAACCACCCCGGTCAGCCGTGCCCATATTAGAACAACACTAATATATAGAAAAGGTATGAAGATTAAATCTTACTGATAATACCAAGTTTTGTACCCTCAAGGAACTTCACGATACTCTGAATCTCCTTGCCATCGGGCACCTGTTCCTTAACCTGAAGTACCGCATCGAACACGCTGGTCTGTCCGTGGAACACCAGACGGTATGCGTTGGCAATATGGTCGATGACCTTTGCCGGCGTGCCGGACGACTGAAGCAGCGCAGTGTTCACACCGCCATAGCGCACCGGGTTGTCCGTAGCCACGATAAACGGGGGCACATCACGCGATATGCGCACGCCGCCCGTTACCATCGAGGCACCGCCGACACGCACGTTGGCGTTGATGATGACACCCGACGAGAATATCACGGCGCTGTGTATCTCGCAGTCGCCGGCCACCTTGGTACCATAGCCGAAGGTGCAGTAGTCGTTCACCTTGGTATCGTGAGAGATGTGTACACCCTCCATGAAGAAGTTGCGGTTGCCGATACGCGTCTCACCATCGGCGAAAGTGGCACGGTTGATGACCACATTCTCGCGGAAGATGTTCTCATCACCGATGACGAGATGAGTGTCGTCGCCCTTATAGTTGAAGTCCTGCGGCTCGGCACCGAGCACAGTATTCTGGAACACCTTGTTGCCACGGCCCATGCGTGTGCCCCTCATGATGCTCACGTATGGATAGATTACGCAGTCGTCACCAATCACCACATCGTCCTCAATGTATGCGAACGGATATACGGTGACATTCTTTCCGAGCTTCGCTCCGGGAGCTATATAAGCCTTATCGCTAATCATAATTTTGAGTTTTGAATTTTGAATTTTGAATTTTGAGTTATTGCAGCAAGCTGCAATTTTGAATTTTGAGTTTTGAATTTTGAGCCGTCACAGCAAGCTGCGGCCATGAATGGAACTGCCAATCCGTAATTGAGCAATTCGGAATCGGCAAAGCCGACAATTCAAAACCCAAAATTCAAAATTCCCAACTCTTAGTTGCGTCCTCCGCCAAGAGCATAGTAGAGGTTTACTACGGCCTGCATCTTGTAGAAGTCGTCGGCTATCTTGGAGAGCTGTGCGTTGAGAAGGCTCTGCTGTGCGGATATCACCTCCAGATAAGTGGTGCCCTTTCCTTGCGAGAACAGCAGCTTGGCATACTCCACATTCTTCTGAAGGCTCTCCACCTGCTTGGCCTCGAGCTTGCTCTTCTCATCGGAAGAGTTGTAGAGCACGAGCGCGTTGCTCACCTCGCTGCCGGCACTCAGCACGGCGTTCTGCCATGTGTTGTAAGCCTGTTCCTGCTGAGCCTTGGCCACCTTGAGCCCTGCGATGAGCTGTCCGTGCGCGAATATGGGCTGCACGAGGCTGCCCACTGCGCTGAGAAGCATCTTGCCGGGGTTGACGATGCCGCCGCCACTGTTGTTGGTATAGGCACCGCTGCCGCTTATCGTGATGCTCGGGTAGAACTGCGAGCGTGCCCTGTTGGTGTCGTAGAAGCACTGTGCGAGGTTCATCTCGGCATAGTGCACGTCAGGTCGGTTGTTGAGCATCTGCAGACCCACGCCCGTACTGAACGACTGCGGCAGCGACTGGTCCTCCAGTTTGCCGCGGCTTATGGTCTGTGCGGGCTGTCCGAGCAGCAGCGAGAGCGAGTTCTCGGTCTCGCGAATCTGACGTTTCAGGTCGGCCGACTGCGCCAGCACAGAGTAGTAGTTAGACTCCGCGCTCTGCACGCTGGTCTCCTTGACGCGTCCGAGTTCCTTCTGCAGCTTCATCATGTTCCAAGTGTCCTTGGTGAGCACAGCCATGCTGTCCACCACCTCGAGCTGACGGTCGAGCATCATCAGCGTGTAGTACATGTTGGCGATGTTAGACACGAGACCCGTTTTCACCACGAGCTGATAGTCCTTGGTGGCGAGCAGCGACATCTGTGCGCTGCGCTTGGCGTTGAGCAGATTGCCGAAGAGGTCTATGCTCCAGCTTGCCTGCACGGGCAGGGAGTATATCTTGGTGGCCTTGTTGCCGTCCCACGAGGAGATGGTACCCTGCGGTGAGAACGTGAACGAGGGCACGAAGGCGAGCTTGGCCACCTTCAGCTGCTCCTCCACCATCTTCACGTTGAGCGCGGCGTTGAGCATGTTGGTGTTGTGCTCCAGTCCCTGCTGTATGAGCGACTGCAACTGCGGGTCGGTGAACACGCTGCGCCAGGGCAGGTTTCCGAAGCTCACGGTGTCGGCCACGGCAAGCGTGTCGCTGACAGAAGCGGTGTCGCGCACCAGCCCTTTCACGTTGACATCAGGACGCTCGTACTTATTGTATATTCCGCAACTGCCGAGCGTGAGGCAGGCAGTGGCGAAAAGTATTGTACTCTTAATGTTCATATACTTGTCTTTATTGTTGTTTATCCGTGCCGCCGCGGGCCGCGGCCCACAGCGGCAGGATGTAGTGCGTACTTATTTCGAGGAGCTCTTGTCTATCTGCTCCTGCAGTGCGCCAGCCACGAACGGGTTGGTGTACTGGTGTATCTCGGTGTCTACGTCGGCAGAGTCGTCCTCAAACTCTATGGGCTTGATCTTCTCCTGCAGCGTCTGGAAGATGTAGAACAGAGCCGGCACAATCATAATCTGGCAGAGCATACCTATCAACATACCGCCGACGGCTGCCGCACCGAGTGTCATGTTGCCGTTGTAACCCACGCCCCACGGCATGAGCATAGGCAGCAGACCGATAATCATGGCCAGTGATGTCATGAGGATAGGACGCAGACGGGCTGCGGCTCCGAGCACTGCCGACCACGAAACGGCCATACCCGTCTGCCTGCGCTCGAGGGCGAACTGCACGATAAGGATGGCATTCTTGGCCAGAAGTCCCATAAGCATGATGAGCGCGATCTGCATGTATATGTCGTTGTTCTTGCCGAAGAGGTTGGTGAAGATGAACGCTCCGGCCAGACCGAACGGTATGGAGAGAATCACCGACAGCGGCAGCACGTAGCTCTCGTACTGTGCCGAGAGTATGAGGTACACGAATGTCAGACAGAGCACGAAGATGAGAGCCGTGGAGTTGCTCGACTCCTGCTCCGTACGTGTAAGTCCAGAGAACTCGTATGTGTAGCCCGAGGGCAGTGAAGTCTTGGCCACCTCAGCCATAGCGTTGAGGGCATCGCCCGTGGAGTAGCCCGAAGCGGCCGACGCATTGACGTTGATAGAGGTGAAGAGGTTGAAACGGTCTATCTCCTGCGGGCCGTACACGCGGCTCAGGTTGACGTACTCCTGTATCGGGGCCATCTGTCCGCCCGACGTGCGCACGTATATGTTGGCGAGGCTCTTGAGGTCGGCGCGTGCCTCTGGCGGAGCCTGTATGTACACACGGTAGAGCTTACCGTAGCTGTTGAAGTTAGACGCGTACATACCTCCGTAGTAGCCCTGCATGGTGGTCAGCACGGTAGAGGGGTCTATACCGCTCTGCTTGCACTTGGCCACGTCCACGTCAATCTTGTACTGCGGGTAGTTGGTATTGTACGAAGTCATGGCGTTGGAAATCTCCGGGCGCTTGTTGAGCTCTGCGATGAACTTCTGCGTCACGCCATAGAACTTGTTGACATCGCCTCCCGTGCGGTCCTGCATGGAGAAGGTAAGACCGTTGGTGGCGGAGAATCCCTGCACCATAGGCGGCTGAAAGGCGAGAATCTGCGCACCCTTGATGGCTGCGGTCTGCTTGTATATCATGCCCAGCACCATGGTGGAGCCGAGGTTGTGTACGCCGATGTACTTCAGCGGGCCCTCGAGCTTCTGGCGCTCCTCAAACGACTTGAGCTTGATGATGAACGTACCCTGGTTGGAACCCTGTCCGGCTATGAAGTTGTAACCCGTGATACGCATGCGGCTTGCTATGGCGGGGTTGGTGGCAAGCATGCGGTCTACCTGGTCCATCACGTCCTCCGTCTTCTTCATAGACGTGCCCGGAGGCGTAGACACCGTACAGAACACGGTACCAGTATCCTCGTCTGGCACGAGACCAGTCTTCGTAGAGCCCATCAGTATGGCCATAACCGCTATGCCGATGACCACGGAGCCTATGGCTATGATGGGACGCTCCACTATGCGGCGCACGCCCTTGGTGTACTTCTCCTGCACCTTGCCGTATGCGGCGTTGAACGATGCGTGGAAGCGGTCGATGAACGACATCTTGCGCTTTGAGCCGTCCTCGTTCTTCGGTTTCAGCAGGATGGCGCAGAGAGCCGGCGAGAGAGTCAGAGCGTTGATGGCCGATATGATGATGGATATGGCCATGGTGATACCGAACTCACGGTAGAACGAGCCTGACGTACCGCCCATGAACGACACCGGGATAAACACCGATGCCATAACGAGCGTGATGGAGATGATGGCGCCCGATATCTCGTTCATGGCGTCGATGGATGCCTGTCGTGCCGACTTGTAGCCGAGGTCGAGCTTGGCATGCACCGCCTCCACCACCACAATGGCATCGTCCACCACGATGGCGATGGCAAGTACGAGCGCGGCGAGGGTGAGCAGGTTGAGCGAGAAGCCGAACACGTAGAGGAAGAAGAACGTACCGATGAGCGACACCGGCACGGCGATAAGCGGGATGAGCGTGGAGCGTGTGTCCTGGAGGAACACGTACACCACGATGAACACGAGCACGAATGCCTCCACGAGGGTCTTCACGAGGTCCTCGATAGACGCGAAGAGGAACTCCGTAACGTCCTGCATGATGTCGAAGTGTACTCCCGGGGGCATCGTGGCCTCCTGCTCCTTGAGGAGGTTCTTCACGTTGGTGGCTATCTCCGTGGCGTTGGAGCCGGCGGTCTGCGTCACCATCATGGTGACAGAGGGCTTGCCGTTGTTCTTAGAAGCCACTGTGTACGAGAGGGCACCCATCTCTATGCGGGCCACATCCTTCACGCGTATAGTCTGACCGTTCTGGGTAGACTTGATAATCATGTCGCCAAACTCTTCCGGAGTCTTCAGACGGCCACGGTAGCGGAAGGTGTACTCATACTGGTTGTCGCTCTCCTCACCCACCGAACCGGGGGCAGCCTCTATGTTCTGCTGCGAGAGCACGCCCGTGAGGTCGGTCGGGATGAGCCCGTAACTCTTCATCTTCACGGGGTCTATCCACAGGCGCATGGTGTAGTCTTTCTGCGAGAAGCACTGGCACTCGCCAACACCGTTGACACGCTTGATGGCCGGCACCACGTTGATGCTGGCGTAATTGGCGAGGAACTTGTCGTCGTAGCGGTCGTCATCGGCCGTCAAGCCGAAGAGTATCACCGTAGACGACTGTCGCTTCATCACCTGCACACCGGCCTTGGTCACCTCTGCCGGCAGCAGTGCCGAAGCCTGTGACACACGGTTCTGCACGTTCACCTGGCACATGTCGGCGTTCATGCCCTGCTTGAAGTACACGGTGATGGATGCCGAGCCGTCGTTGGTGGCCGACGATGTCATGTAGGTCATGCCCTCCACACCGTTGATCTGCTCCTCCAGCGGCGCGAGCACGGAGTTGAGCACGGTCTCGGCGTTGGCTCCAGTGTACGACGCACGCACCATGATGGTAGGCGGAGCGATGTTTGGGTACTGCTCGATAGGCAATGACACGAGTCCTATTACTCCGAGTATCACCACGACGATGGATATCACCGTAGAGAGCACAGGACGCTTGATAAATCTATCTAATTTCATTTATGCTTGCATTTTAGTTTCCCGCCGCACGCGTGGCGCGGCAGGTGTTTTGTCCGACGTATTACTTACCGAAATCCTTCTTGAGCTTGTTCAGGTCGCTCTGGTCGGCTCCCATGTCCTCGGTTTTCTTCAGCTTAGCCTGATACTGTGCCTCGGTGAGGGGCTTTATCTCAGCACCGTCGGTGAGAGAGGATATGCCGTTCACCACGATGCGGTCGCCCACGCTGAGCCCGCCGTCTATGATGTAGTTCTTGCCGTCGTTGTTGGGATTGACCGTCACTGGGGTGTACTTCACCTTGTTGTCCTTGCCCACTACATATACGAAGTACTTGTCCTGTACCTGCGACACGGCATCCTGCGGTATGATGATGGCCGTGCTGTTGTTGTGGGGCACCACGATGGAGCCTGAGCCACCGCTCTTGAGCAGATGCTCAGGGTTGGGGAAGTCGGCACGCATAGACACAGAGCCGGTGGTCGGGTCTATCACTCCGCTCACAGTGGCCACGTGTCCGGGCTGGTTGTATATGGTGCCGTCGGCGAGTTGGAGCTTCACGGCGGGGTAGTCCTTGATGGCGGCGTGTATGCCTCCGGCGGTCTTCGTCATGTCGAGGAGGTCCTTCTCAGTCATTGAGAAGTACACCTGCATGGTGCTTATGTTGCTCACCGTGGTGAGGGGCTGCTGCGACGACGCGCTCACGAGTGCGCCCACGCGGTAGGGCAGGTCGCCCACCACGCCGTTGGCGGGGCTTGTCACGTAGCAGAAGTCGAGGTTCTGCTTGGCAGATACGTAGCTGGCCTCGGCCTGTGCCACTGCGGCGAGGGCCGACTCATAGGCGTTCTTGGCCGACTCGAGCTCGTAGGAGCCTATCACGTTGTTCTGGAAAAGTTTCTGGTTGTTGTTGTATGTGAGCTTGGCTGTGCTGAGCTGAGCCTTGGCCGAGTTGACGGCGGCCTTGGCCTGGCGCACTGCGGCGGCGTATGTCACGTTGTCTATGACGAAGAGCAGCTGTCCGGCCTTCACAGCCTGGCCTTCCTTCACGCAGAGCTTCGTGATGAATCCCGACACCTTCGGACGTATCTCCACGTCCTGCATACCCTTGATGGTAGCCGGGTATGTGGTCTGGATGTCTGCTTCCTGAGCCTGGATGGTGCGCACGGCGTACTCGTTGTCGCCGAAGTCAGGCTTTCCACCACTTTTACCACCGCCACAAGAGGCGAGAGTCACAGCCATGGCTGCGACCAATAAGAACTTGTTTGTTTTCATACCTAATAAATATTATCTTTTATAAATATTCTGATTACTCAATACCTTGTTCTAATGTCGTATAAGACTTTTTCTGATGTCGTATAAGAAAACTCACACGTTTTCGTAAGTTTTCGGGTGCAAAGATAACTACAATCTTTTACATATATAATATAAGGGGCTCACATTTAACAAATATTATTCTGCCGTTAAGTTTTTTTTGACTTGACGGCCCCTGTGCCATGGGTCTGCCGCCGCGCCCTGCCCTCCTCCCACGCCTGGGAGATGAGGGCGCGGCGCGTGCCGTCAGCACAGGCCCATCTGCCGTGCCTTCTGCATGAGCAGCTGCATGAGCGGCTCGCGCTCGTTCTGCACCTTGTTGTCGAGCACCGCGTCCTTGAGGCACTGCTTGAGCGTGCCCACCTCGCGGCACGGCTTGAGGTGGAACATCTCCATTATCTCGTTGCCGTCGATGACGGGCTGCAGCAGCCGCTTGTAGTCGCGCTCCTTGAGGTCGGCGAGTTTCTCGCGCACCATGCGGAAGTTGTCGAGAAACTGCCGCTTGCGCACCTGGTTCTTGCTCGTGATGTCGGCCTCGCAGAGCGTCATGAGGTCGTCGATGTCGTCGCCAGCGTCGTTCATGAGCCGCCGCACGGCACTGTCGGTCACCTCCTCGTCGGCAATGGCTATGGGACGCATGTGCAGGTCCACGAGTTTCTGCACGTACTTCATCTTGGAGTCCATGGGTTCCTTGAGGCGGCGGAATATCTCGGGCACCATCTTCGCGCCCAGGTAGTTGTGGTTGTGGAACGTCCAGCCGAGCTGCTGGTCCCACCGTTTGCTGCGCGTCTTGCCCACGTCGTGCAGCAGCGCGGCCCAGCGCAGCCACAGGTTGCCGCTCTGCCGCGCCACGTTGTCGAGCACCTCGAGCGTGTGGTAGAAGTTGTTCTTGTGGGCACGGCCGCAGCGTGTCTCCACGATGTCGAGCGCGGCCACCTCCGGCAGTATCATGCCGAGCAGCCCGGAGCGCTGGAGGTCTACGAGCCCACGGCTCGGCTGGGGCGAGAGCATTATCTTGTTGAGCTCGTCGCTTATGCGCTCGCCGCTTATTATCTCCAGCCGGTGGGCGTTGCGCGTGAGCGCGTCGAAGGTCTCGTCCTCTATGAAGAACCTGAGCTGCGTGGCGAAGCGCACGCAGCGCATCATCCGCAGCGGGTCGTCACTGAACGTGATGTCGGGGTCGAGGGGCGTGCGTATGATGCCGTCCTCGAGGTCGTCTATGCCGCCGAAGGGGTCTACCAGCTCGCCGAAGTGGGCGCGGTTGAGCTGTATGGCCATGGCGTTGATGGTGAAGTCGCGGCGGTTCTGGTCGTCCTCGAGCGTGCCGTCCTCCACGACAGGCTTGCGCGAGTCGTGGCTGTAGCTCTCGCGGCGTGCCCCGACGAACTCTATCTCCATGTCGCGGTACTTCACCTGTGCCGTGCCGAAGTTGCGGAATACTGATATGTGTGCCTTGCGGCCGAGTTTGCGGCGCAGGGCGTCGGCCACCCTTATGCCGCTGCCCACCACCACCACGTCTATGTCGTTGGACGGACGCTCCAGGAATATGTCGCGCACGTAGCCGCCCACCACGTAGCAGTCGAGCTGCAGCTCGTCGGCAGTGTCGCCTATCAGGTGGAAAATGTCCTTGTCGAGAATCTCTGCCAGTTGGGCATCGGAGTATAGTCTCATGTCGTGTAGTCTATGAAAAATGTTGTATCCTAATATATGTGCCGCCCCATGGACGGGCGGAAAAGTCCTGCAAAGTTACTCAAAATCCGCCACATACCGACAGGCGCGGCTCAACTTTTTGCGCCGCCGTGCCGACAGCCGCACGGGGGTGCGGTCTGCTTACAGTCCGTAACGGGAACGTGGGGCTGTGCTTACAGTCCGCGTTAACATGTGTTAACCGCCGCATGGTTTTGCGAAATGGGCCGTTTCGTGCTGCGATTCGGGCCGTTTTGCGTTGCGAAATGGGCCGTTTCGCACCATGATTCGGGCCGTTTCAGTTTGTCACTCGGCCCATGTCAGCACACTGGCCGCCACAGGTGTCTCAGCGGTGCGTGCCAGACAGCCGCGCCAAGGGCCACTGGCCGCGCTCTCAAGGGCACTCGGCCGTCACTTAAAAATAATTAAAATCAAGAGCGGCATAACCCGTTTAATGTCAGAAAGTAGTAATTTTGCCGACGCAATGAGACATATCTGGTTTTTCATCATCATCATGGCCCTGGCGGGATGCGCCAAGACCGACGACGAGAAGGCAAAGCCCCTGCTCGCCAAAATCAACACGCTCTACGCCGGCGGCAAGTACCGCGAGGCCCTCGACTCCATCGTGGTGCTGCGCGACAGATACCCCAAGGCCGTGGTGGCACGCACCGAGGCACTGCGGATATGGCAGGACGCATCGCTCAAGATGGCACAGGCCGACGTGGCTGCCACCGACAACCGCCTGCAGGAAGTGGAGCAGGAGCTGCGCACCACCACCGACCGCTACCGCTGCAACATGCTCGGCGTGAAGCGCGACTCGCTCCAGGCACGCTACGAGGCCATGTGCGGAGTGGTGAGGATGATACGCATGCGGCAGAAGCAGAGGTAGCCGCTGCCACACCACCAGCACCGCGCCGCGCCCTCACCGCACGCGCCATGCGGCGGCGCACGGCGGCGGCACGGGCATGAAGAATTGAATAACGACGATAGTTCTTGCTCATATCATAGGTTTTTTGTATTTTTGTGCCGACTTATGGATACTACAAAGACAGAGCAACAGTTCAAGAGCGCGATGCAGGAGTGCCGCGCCCTTTTCGAGAAGAAGTTGCACGACTACAAGGCGTCGTGGCGCATACTGCGCCCCTCGTCGCTCACCGACCAGCTGTTTATCAAGGCCAAGCGCATACGCTCACTGGAGATAAAGAAGGAGTCGTTGGTGGGCGAGGGCATACGCCCCGAGTTCGTGGCGCTCATCAACTACGGCATAGTGGGTCTCATACAGCTCGACAAGGGCTTCGCCGACAGCGTGGACATCACCAACGACGAGGCCATGACGCTCTACGACAAGTACGCCGGCGAGGCTCTGCAGCTCATGACACGCAAGAACCATGACTACGATGAGGCATGGCGCACCATGCGCGTGAGCAGCTACACCGACTTCATACTCACCAAGATAGAGCGCGTCAAGGAGATAGAGAACCTCGGAGGCAACACGCTGGTGTCTGAGGGCATAGCCTCCAACTACATGGATATAATCAACTATGCCGTGTTCGGCGTGATAAAGCTCAGCGAGAGGGAGTCATGAGTGTGCTGCGTCCTATCGGTGTAAACGTATGCAGGCTGCTGCTCGCGGCCACGTTCATCCTGTCAGGATTCATCAAGGCCATAGACCCCCTCGGCACACAGTACAAGCTGCACGACTACCTCACGGCCATGAGTCTCGACGCCCTCGTGCCGTCGTGGGCCACACTCGTGGCGGCAGTGATACTCGCCGCCGTGGAGTTCGCGCTGGGCATGTACATGCTATTCGCCATAGAGCGCCGCCGCACCACCCGCATGGTGCTCGTGCTCATGGCATGCCTCACGGCGCTCACGGTGTGGATAGCCGCTGCCGACCCCGTGGAGGACTGCGGATGCTTCGGTGACGCCATAACGCTCACCAACACCCAGACGCTGGTCAAGAACATAGTGCTCACGGCATGTGCCGCCGTCACCGCCGTGTGGCCGCGGAGCATGCCGCGGCTCATATCCAAGAGCAACCAGTGGATAGTGCGCAACTACACCATAGTGTTCGTCATAGCCACGTCTACGGTGTGCCTCTACGGTCTGCCCATGTTCGACTTCCGCCCCTATCACGTGGGAGCCGACCTGCGCAAGGGCATGGAGATACCCGAGGGAGCGCAGCAGCCCACGTTCGTCACCACCTTCGTGCTGCGCAAGGACGGCGTGACACGCGAGTTCACTCTCGACGACTACCCCGACTCCACGTGGCAGTTCGTAGACAGCCACACCACACAGACGAGCGCGGGATACGTGCCTCCGATACACGACTTCAGCATACAGACCATACCCGGCGGCGACGACATCACGGACAGCATAGTGCAGTCGCGCGGATATACGTTCCTGCTCATCGCGCCTACACTGGAGAATGCCGACGACAGCAACTTCGGAGAGATAGACCGCATATACGAGTACGCGCAGGACTACGGCGTGCCCTTCTACTGCCTCACGGCGAGCGGCGAGCGCGTCATAAGCCAGTGGCGCGACATCACGGGGGCAGAATACCAGTTCTGCCACACCGACGAGACCACGCTCAAGACCATCATACGCAGCAACCCCGGCCTGGTGCTCATCAAGGACGGCGTGGTGATACGCAAGTGGAGCCACAACCAGCTGCCCACCGCCGAGGAGCTCAACTCGCCGCTGGCCGACACCAAGGCCGGGCACATGCCCGACGAGAGCCCGGCACGCAAGCTGCTCACCATCATTCTGTGGTTCGTCATGCCGCTCACGGTGCTCACACTGGCCGACAGGGCGGTGGCATGGACACGGTGGGTGAGACAAGGAAGCAACTCAAACAACATATCAAAACTCTTTAAAAGGAAAAAGAAAATGAGAAAGAAAATTGTAGCAGGTAACTGGAAAATGAACATGAACCTGCAGGACGGCGTTGCCCTCGCTAAGGAAATCAACGAGGCACTGGCAGCAGACAAACCCAATTGCGACGTAGTGGTATGCACTCCGTTCATACACCTCGCCTCCGTGGCACAGGTGCTCGACGCATCTGTCGTAGGTCTCGGTGCCGAGAACTGCGCTGACAAGGAGAAGGGTGCGTTCACCGGCGAGGTGTCTGCCGAGATGGTGAAGAGCACTGGCGCACAGTACGTAATCCTCGGCCACTCCGAGCGCCGCCAGTACTACGGCGAGACCGCTGCCATCCTGAAGGAGAAGGTAGACCTCGCACTGGCTCACGGACTGAAGGTCATCTTCTGCTGCGGCGAGACTCTCGAGGAGCGCGAGGCAGAGAAGCAGAACGAGGTGGTGAAGGCAGAGCTCGAGGGCTCGGTGTTCCATCTCGACGCAGAGGCATGGAAGAACATCATCATCGCCTACGAGCCCATCTGGGCCATCGGTACCGGCAAGACCGCTACCTCTGACCAGGCCGAGGAGATGCTCGCATACATCCGCTCTATCGTAGCAGAGAAGTACGGCAAGGACGCTGCCGAGGACACTTCTATCCTCTACGGCGGAAGCTGCAAGGCAAGCAACGCACCCGAGCTGTTCTCAAAGCCCGACATCGACGGCGGACTCATCGGAGGCGCATCGCTCAAGGCTGCTGACTTCAAGGGCATCATCGACGCCTGGAAGAAGTAATAGGCCGCACACAGCACGACCCCTGCCCCACACTACGTGGGGCTGACACGAGGCACTGCCGTCCCCGGCGCATGCTGCACGCGCAGCACAGCGGCGGAGACGGCGTGCTCTTTACCACACGCCACACCCCACCACATCACAAACAATACTACAAAGACAATGAGACTGTTCGCTATATCACTGCTCGCACTGCTGTACACAGCACTCGGAGCAGACGCACAGACCTTCCTGCAGACCATACAGCAGAAGTCGCCGGGCAAAGCCTCGGTGACGGTGACGCAGAGCAAGGACATCGACGAACTGGTCAACTTCGCCGACGTGTCAGGACGCAAGCAGGTGGTGAAGCACCCCGTGAGCGCACCCGCCACGGCTTCCGCCACCGACAGAAACGCCGCCGACAAGCGGCATGCCGCCACGGCTCCTGCCGCCGACACCACAAGAAGAAACCAACAGACTCCTCCCGCAAAGAAGGACACCGACATACAGCACCCTGCCTATACTCAGCACCACGCGGAGGCACGGCAGCCCAAGGACGAGGCCGACGGCATGGACATACCTACCGTAGACATGCGCAAGAAGATGCCACGGCGCAGCTACAAGGTAGACGGCTACCGCGTACAGGTGTACGCCGGGGGCAACTCCCGCCAGGCCAAGGAACAGGCGCAGAAGGCCGGCAACGCCGTCAAGATGGCCATGCCCGACCAGCCCGTGTACGTACACTTCTACTCTCCGCGGTGGATATGCCGCATAGGCAACTACCGCAGCTACGAGGAGGCCAACAAAGTGCTCAAGCAGGTCAAGGCCCTCGGGTACACCCAGGCGTGCATCATAAGCGGCAAGATAACCGTGACGTACTGATACGGCCGCATCGCGGCACAACGCCGCACGGCCGAAGCACACAACCACAACGCTCTATACAAGATGAATCCAGAAACAGAATACAGAGAAGGGCTCGACGAGCTCGCATCACACTATCACGAGGTGCTGCGCCTCCTCGGCGAGGATCCCGCACGCGAGGGACTGCTCAAGACCCCGATGCGCGTGGCCAAGGCCATGCAGGTGCTCACGCGCGGCTACTCCATGGACGCGCACAAGGTGCTCACCGACGCGCTGTTTGCCGAGAAGTACAACCAGATGGTCATCGTCAAGGACATAGACTTCTTCTCGATGTGCGAGCACCACATGCTGCCGTTCTACGGCAAGGCACACGTAGCGTACATCCCCAACGGCTATATCACCGGTCTGAGCAAGATAGCCCGCGTGGTGGATATATACAGCCACCGTCTGCAAGTGCAGGAACGGCTCACGCAGCAGATAAAGGACTGCATACAGGAGACCCTCAAGCCGCTCGGCGTGATGGTGGTGATAGAGGCCAAGCACATGTGCATGCAAATGCGCGGAGTGGAGAAGCAGAACTCCATAACCACCACAAGCGACTTCAGCGGTGCCTTCAACCAGGCCAAAACGCGTGAGGAATTCATGAACCTCCTGCGTGGGGAGTCAAGGAAGATATGACCAATCGCGGCATTTCCATGACCGCGTCATGCTGGCTTTAAGCTCATGCCGTGTAGGTCTTATGGCCGTGTCATGTAGGTCTTATGACCATGTCGTGCAGGTCTTATGGTCATGTCTTGTAAATTTTATGGCCATATAATGCAAATTTTATGACCATGCCATGCAATGTCCGCGCCTCCTCTACATTTATATATATGTATTAACATAAAAAATCACATTCTAATATGAACGCATTAAAAACAACTTTCCTAACAATCTTTTGTGCCATCTTCACCGTGGGTACACTCTCATCATGCCTCGGCGACGGTGACAGCTACCAGTACACTGGGCCTACCCAGGAAGAGAAACACCAGGCATGCCTTGAGGTATCGGGCACTTACACCGGCAAACTGCACTTCCAGGACGTATCAAACGTGGGCAGCCAGAAAGAGGACTCAGTAGACGTGAGATGGTCAGTGCTTGACTCTACGCTCGTGATGGACAACTTCCCCGTAAGCGTTCTGAGCAAGTACATCTACAACGCATCAGTGAAGAGCACGGTAGCACAGGCCCCCACCATGAACCTCGTGGCCAAGTTCCCGCTCGCGGAGACTTATACCGTGCAGGGCACCAACAACAAGTACTATCAGTTCTACCTCCTGCCGTTCCTCGACAAGGAGATGAAGTGCACCTTCTCGTTCACAAGCACCGAGACCGACGCTACCGGCACTCCCTTCGAGAAGAACAACACCGCCACTATAACGTTCGTCACCAACATGACGTACATGAGCACTCCGCTCTACGCTGTGGCCGCCTACCAGACCATTACGGGCAAGGACAACGTGGCGAAGAAGCAGCTGAAGTTCAACCTCCTCATCAGTGAGATGTCCGTCAACAACGTGACCTACACCATACGTACGGCGTTCGGCGTAGTAGGAACGAAATCCAGTTTCTCCGAAACGGAATAAAGCATCACACGTGCGCGGCCGTCACGCCACGCCACTGCGGCTACGGCCGACCATACCACGGCAGGACAACGGCTGAGATGCCTGTGTCCTGCCGTTCACATTACTGCCGCGTGGCACCGCACTCCGTGCTGTCTGCCGACGGCGGCCCACCATCTTCGCACACCAATACCACACTACAATGAAATTCATATCATGGAACGTCAACGGGCTAAGGGCCTGTGCGACAAAAGGCTTCGAGGACAGTTTCAAGGCACTCGACTCCGACTTCTTCTGCCTTCAGGAGACAAAGATGCAACACGGACAGCTCGACCTGCAGTTCGACGGGTACCAGTCGTTCTGGAACTATGCCGACAAGAAAGGCTACTCCGGCACGGCCATATACTCACGGCACACGCCTCTGAGCGTCAGCTATGGCATGGGCATCGACGAGCACGACCACGAGGGGCGCGTCATCACGCTCGAGATGCAGGACTTCTACCTCGTCACCGTCTACACACCCAACTCACAGGACGGGCTGCGCCGCCTCGACTACCGCATGACATGGGAGCGCGACTTCCTCAACTATCTGAAGAGTCTCGACCAGAAGAAGCCAGTTGTGGTGTGCGGCGACATGAATGTGGCGCATGAGGAGATAGACCTGAAGAACCCAAAGACAAACCGCAAGAACGCGGGATTCACCGATGAGGAGCGCGAGTGTTTCTCACGTCTGCTCAGCGAGGGCTTCATCGACACGTTCCGTGAGCTGCATCCAGAGCAGGTGACGTACTCATGGTGGTCGTACAGGTTCCACGCCCGCGAGAAGAACGCAGGGTGGCGCATAGACTACTTCGTAGTGTCTGACCGTCTGCGCAGCCGCATACAGAGCGCGGACATACACACAGAGATTCTCGGCAGCGACCATTGCCCCGTGGAACTCGTGCTCGGATAGCATAGCAGACTCACCCGCTACGGACGCTACACTACCCTACATAATCAAGGATGCCGTCCTTGTCACCACGACAAAGACGGCATCCGATATTGAAATTAAATTCAACTACTAACAACCTTTCTATCAATATACAAAAACTAAAAAACCATATTAAAATAACTAAATCCCTTATGTATAAATAATCTAAACTTCTTTCTCTTTTACCTAAGCGTCTGTCCGTCATGCCCTTCAGCCCGTCTGGCATCGACATGGCGGCGAAACGCCTGCCGAGGACGGGCATCATGACGAGCGGCTACGCCCATAACGACTCGCTATACAGCCCTAATGACGAGCTATACAGCCCTAATGACGAGCGGCTACGGCCGCACAAAAGCAGCCGCATTCATCATCATAGACACTAATAAGACGTAATATGTCATCTTTTGCGACAGAATTTAACATATTTTTCTTATATCAATACACTAATAAACACTTGTTAAGCAAAAGCGGTCTTTTAATGACGTAACGTCAGTCAAGCACGCACCACACCCCACACAAGCCATATCGACACTCGCACACCACCACCAAAGTCGTACAAATACGGTTAAATATTGCAAACGAATGCGCCATATATGCCACAAAACCACTATCTTAGCAACCGACAACGGCATATCATCAAGCCACCTAATGGCACTGCACACACTGCAGCATGCCACATATTATATAATGATACAGACAGGAACATTCAACGATACAAGCAAGAACATACAGCAACACAAGCAAGATTACATAATAACACAAGCAAGAATACACAATAATACAAGCAAGAATATGAGAGAAATAACATTCACCATAGCCATGCTGGCGCTCACTGCAGCATGCACCACGGCCCGCCTCACCGACGACCAGAAAGCGCAACAGGCCGCACTCACGGCCCAGAGCGTGCGCAAAGCCATAGACGGCAAGTACTTCACGATAGACATACGGCAGATGACACCGCAGCGGTTCCCCACCAAGACCGTTGAGTTCGGCTACTCGCTGCACGTATCGGGCGACTCCATATACTCCTACCTGCCGTACATAGGACGCGCCTACAACGCACCGTATGGCGGCGGCGACGGCCTCAACTTCAAGGGTACGCTCACATCATACGCCGTGAAGAAGCGCGTGAAGGACTGCACCGTGATAGAGCTGAAGTACAACAACAGTGAGGAGTCGTACACCTACATGGTGAGCATCTACGACAATGGCAAGTCTACAATAAACGTGTTGCCGCGCGAACGCGACAAGATAAGTTTCGAAGGCGAGATGAACCTCGACAGATAAGCCGCACGGCACGCATCAGTTACAAAACGCAACTGACAGGCACGGCACCGCGACGGATTGTAAGCAAAGCACCGTCACGGTGCCGTTTTTTATATCACAAGGTATCAAAAACGCACCAAAAGCCAACCGTCACAGGCCGCATGCTTACATATTCAAACCAAGAACACGCCTACGATATTTTATACATATAATATAAGTACGGCATTACCGCCATTCTTACATTATGCAACCTAAATACGCATTTGCAAAGAAAGAGCAACAATACGGTTTTACAAAGTGTAAGTTCAAACCGCGTTTTTCTTTTGTTTTAATTCATAAGCTGACACAAAGATTTCAATCAAAAAAGCCCATAAAATTAGTTATTAAATAGTGTTAACAACCCATTGCGCTTACAATCTAAAACATTATCTTTGCAACAGAAAATAAAAACAAAGCCAATAATTAAAAAACTACGATTATGAAAAAGCTATTTCTAATCTCCATCATGGCCATGCTTACGATAGCAAGCTACGGTCACAAGCGCATAGAAAACGCCACACCAGTGTCAAACGACACCATATACTATAACGCCGACCACATACGCGTAGACAGTAAGAGCGACGCCGCATACGGCAGACTGCTCATGACCGAGGGTACAGGAGCCCAGAAGCGCGACGTGTTCCGCGACTTCTACCTCAACGGCACGCCCAAGCTCGAGGGCGGCTACAGCTTCATAGACATCTCCAACGATGCCAACACCAAGCTCGAGGGCGACATCACGGCCTTCTATCCCAACGGCAAGGAGAAGTGGCGCGGCACATACGTCAACGGCAAACCGCAGGGTTACTTCACGGTATTGATGCGTGACGGCAGCATAGCCACCGCAGAATTCGTCAGCGGCAAGTCGAAGTACGACTACTTCGTGGTGACATCGCCCGACGGCACCACCACCAAGCGCGACATCAACGACCTGAAGGCCATCCTGAAGATATGACCATCACGGCATCAAGCACGGCACCATGACGTGCCGCCAGGCCCTCGCCGCGACGGCGATGCAATAAAATAGAATCATAAAATCTCTCTTTATAATAATAAGAATAGAATTGCTAAAGACTAAAAAGTATATGTAAGGCACACTTCGCGAGAAGCGTGCCTTACTTCGTCTTGCCCCTTCCGCCAGCCAGACGGCACGCGCCGTGCCGCCGGAAGCATCTCACAAGCCCACGCGACAGGCGCGTAAAGCGGCACGATATCGCACGCACCGAGCAAAATGCGGCACGCACAAAGGGCGTAATTCGGATTTTTTGCCTAATTTTGCACCACTGCAACGTGGGGCGAGACTGCGGCCATGCCCATCTACGCAAGCACCGATTTATACATATTCAAATTCCATTCAAAACAAAAGATTATGAAAGAGACATCTACACTCATCGGAAAACTGGCTGCGCTGCTCGTTTTCCTGTCATTCACCACAGCATCATTCGGAAAGGCCGTCACCGTGACATCAGGCGGACTGAAGTTCAAGTCCGACAAGAACCAGACCTACCTCATGGTAGTGTCCGCACCATACACCGGCGACATCGTGGTGCCGGCAAGCGTCTATGTGCAGTCTATCGGCAAGGAACTGCCCGTGACACGCGTTGGCTCGAGTGCCTTCGCAGAGCTCGACGAGCTCACGTCCGTCACGCTGCCCGAGTCGGTGACATACATCGACAACTACGCTTTCGACTCCTCCGAGAACCTGAAGTCGGTCACCATGAGCGACAACGTGACCTACATCGGGCACTGGGCTTTCCGCAACTGCTACAACCTCGAGAACCTGAAACTGTCGGCCAACATCACGTTCATTGGCAACTACGTGTTCGACAAGAACTATAAGATGACGGAGATAACGCTCCCCGCCACGCTCACCAATATCGGCGGCTTCGTGTTCGAGGGCAATCCGCAGCTCAAGACCGTGTATTGCCTGAGCACCACTCCCCCAGAAGTGAAGAAAGGCTACCTCAACGGTGATGAGATATACACCCTGTTTGACGACAACGACGACTATGCCGACCGCGTGCTCTACGTGCCTGAAGGCACAGTAGACGACTACAAGCTCACATTTGGATGGAATCAGTTTAAGGACATACGCGAGATAAAGGGCAGCACCGACGGCATCAACGCACCCGCGGCAAGCACCGCCATAGAGGTGGCACCCGCAGGCAAGGGCACCGTGAGAGTGTCCGCACCGGCCGCCACCACGGTACGCGCCTACGACCTGAGCGGCCGCAAGCTCTTCGAGAAGAAGGTAGAGACGGGCACCACCGCAATCAGCGGTATCGCCTCAGGCATCATCATTGTGAACGGCAAGAAGGTAGCCGTAGAATAACCGCGCACACGCCCCACAAGCACATCGCGCCCTGGTCTTGACACCACGACGGCACGCACGCCGCCGCCACAGTGCCACGCCCAGGGCGTAACTGTATATAGAAACGTACATTAATAAGCAAAAAATATACAGCAAAGCACGTCATTACAGGAAAATAGACTAACTTTGCACCCATCAACAACATGCAAGGCCGACGCACGCCACGCACCATTGGCGTGCAGACACCATCAACAACAAATAATCAGTCATACACAATCCTATGCTACACACGAAGCGTATCTTATCTTTACTGAGCCTTCTCCTCGCTGTGATACAGGTCATGGCACAGGGGCCCAACAACACAGGCACCTACTACAAGTCTGCCAACGGCGCTAAAGGCAAAGCCCTCAAGACGGCCCTCTATGCCATCATAAGCGCCGGCACACACGATGTTGGCTACAAAGGTCTGTACACCTGCTACCAAAAGACCGACCGCCGGGCCGACGGCAAGGTGTGGGACATGTACTCCTGCACTACCAGCTTCTCCTTCTCCGACAACAACGGCAGCTACAAGAAGGAGGGAGACATGTACAACCGCGAGCACTCCTTCCCGCAGAGTTGGTTCAAGGAGGCATCGCCCATGAAGGCCGACCTCTTCCACGTGGTGCCAACCGACGGCTATGTGAACAACCGCCGCAGCAGTTACCCTTTCGGCGAGACGGATAGCCCTACCTACCAGTCGAACAATGGCTTCAGCAAGGTGGGCCCCTCATCAGTGGACGGATATTCGGGCACTGTGTTCGAGCCTAACGATGAATACAAGGGCGACTTCGCACGCATATACTTCTATATGGCCACGCGCTATGAGGACAAGATAAGCTCATGGGCAGGCAACGGCACGGCTTCTACGGTGCTTACAGGCAACGCCTACCCCGCCTACAAGCAGTGGTACATAAAGATGCTGCTGCGCTGGGCCAAGGAAGACCCCGTGAGTCAGAAGGAAATAGACCGCAACAACGCCGTGTATGGCTACCAGCACAACCGCAACCCGTATGTAGACTACCCCGGTCTGGAGCAGTACGTATGGGGCGACAAGCAGGACGTGGCCTTCGACTACTCCAACTTCGACGGCACGAATCCCTCACCCGACCCAGACCCGGATCCGAAGCCAGACCCCGACCCCGATCCTGACCCCACTCCCGACCCGACTCCCGACCCGGACGACGGCACACAGGTGTTCGTCAAGGTTTCGGCCACATCACAGTTGCGTGCCGGCGACAAGTACATACTCGTGTATGAGGGCAAGAGCGGTGACGATGCCGTGGCACTTGCCGACCTCAGCAAAGACGTGCGCTCCGGCGCAAGCGTATCTATCAGCACCGACGGCACCATCAAGACAGAGGTTGATGCCAAGGGTAAGCCGCGCCAGCTCATGCTCGGTGGGGAGGAGAAGGCCTACACGCTGTACGTGATAGCCGACAAGACGTATCTCAGCCTCACCTCCAACAACAACAAGCTGCCCGATGCCAGCGACACAAAACTCCCCACAGCGAAGTGGGACATAAGCATAGGCAGCACGGGAGCAGTAATCACCAACAGCTCGTTCGACACACGCTACATACGCTACAACATAAGTTCGCCGCGCTTCGCATGCTACACTTCAAGCACAGGCAACATGGGTGACGTGTGGCTCTACCGCAACAACACCGCCACGTCGGGCATTGACGGCATAGCTGACGACGGCAGCCAGGCACGCGTGAGCGTCTACACCACCACGGGCATAACCGTGCGCCGCAACGTGAAGGCAGCCGACGCGCTCAGCGGTCTGCCCAGCGGCATATACATAGTAGGCCACCGCAAAGTGGTGGTACAGTAACTACCGCATTGCGAAACGGCCCATTTCACATCACGAAACGGCCCATTTCGCGCTCTAAAACGGCCCATTTCGCGCTGCGAAATGGGCCGTTTTGCAATATATTGTGTATCAATATGTTACAAAGCCAAATCCAAACCGTCCTAAACAACCGCCCATCCTGCCATATACTACCGCCAATATCTGCATTTGCCACTGCCTGTTTCCGTTTTTATCACTAATTATTTCAGCATTCACAACAGTCTATTCCAACATTCACCACTGCCCACCCCTACATTCATCACGCCCTATCTCCGCATTCGCCACAGCCACTCACACCACCTCCCGCAGCCTATGGTGCGGCCACGCCGGCACAGTGCGGTATGCGCATGGCGGCCGAAGGGCTGTTAATTGTAGTTAATCTTTCGTTCAAGCAAATATTTTTTTGTTACTTTGCAGCAAATTTGGTGTATTATAGCCTGTTTGCAAATGGGAAAGAAAAGGAAAAGCTCCGGCAATCGTCATGGATTGCAGGCGATAACGCTATGTATCAGCACGGCACTCGTGCTGGTGTTACTGGGCCTGACAGCCCTGTCGGTACTCACAGCACGCAACTTGTCGTCATACGTCAAGCAGAACATCGTGGTAACGCTGTTGCTGCAAGACGACATGAGCACAAGTGAGGCGCAGCAGTTCTGCTCGCACCTGCACGCCAAGACTTACGTCAACAGCATAGAGTACATAAGCAAGGAGAAAGCCCTCCGACAGGGCATAAAGATGCTCGGCGAGGACCCGCGCGAGTTCATAGGAGCCAACCCATGGCCGCCGTCGATAGACCTCACCCTCAAGGCCGACTATGCCAACAACGACTCCCTGCGCTACATATCGCGCGAGCTGAAGGCATACCCCAAGGTCACGGAGGTGAAATACCAGAGCGACCTGCTCGACAACGTAAACCGCACCATAGCCCGCATCAGCATCATACTGCTGTCGCTCGCCGTGCTGCTCACCATAGTGTCGTTCTCACTCATCAACAACACCGTGCGCCTGGGCATATACGCCCGCCGCTTCTCCATACACACCATGAAGCTCGTAGGGGCCTCATGGGGCTTCATCAGGGCACCGTTCATAAGACAGGCCACCTCCATCGGCCTCATAGCCGCGCTGCTGGCGTGCTGCGCCATAGGCGGCATATACTACCTTATATATATGTACGAGCCCGACATAGTGGGGTTCCTCACATGGGACGTGCTCGCGTTCACCGCCATTGTGGTGTTCGCCTTCGGCATAGCCATCACCACGCTGTGCGCCACTATATCCGTAAACAAGTTCCTGCGCATGAAGGCCGGCGACCTGTACAAGATATGACGCCGCGCCGCACAGGCACACTGCACACGACAATACTATAATCACAACAACAGCATAATGAACAAGAGAAACTATGCTTTCGGCAAGGCCAACTTCCTGATGCTGGCCGCCGGAATGTTAATCGTCATCATAGGCTTCTGCCTCATGAGCGGCGGCGGCTCCGATGAGTCTACATTCAATGAGTCCATATTCAGCGCACAGCGCATCAAGGTGGCACCGGTGGTGTGCCTCGTCGGCTTCGTGTCGATGATATACGCCATACTGCACAAGCCCTGCACCGACAGCGACGACACCAGCAACGACGACACCAGCAAGCAATGACACTCATACAGACCATCATCATAGCCATCGTGGAGGGACTCACAGAGTTTCTGCCCGTATCATCGACAGGCCACATGATTATCGCTGAGAGCCTGCTCGGCGTAGACGTAACGGATGCTTTCGTCAACGCGTTCACCGTGATAATACAGTTTGGAGCCATACTCTCCGTCATCTGCCTGTACTGGAAGCGGTTCTTCTACCCCGAGTCAGCACGCGCGGGCAAGTCGTACTGGAAGTCGATGTTCGACTTCTACGCACGCCTTGTGGTGGGAGTGCTGCCGGCGGTGGTGCTCGGCCTGGCCTTCAACGACGCCATAGAGGAGAACCTCGGCAACGTGACCCTCGTGGCCGTCATGCTCATCGTGGGCGGCGTGTTCATGCTCTTCTGCGACAGGCTGTTCGACAAGGGCAGCGAGCAGACACCACTCACGTACAAGCGTGCGCTCGTCATAGGCTTCATACAGTGCATATCCATGATACCGGGCGTGTCGCGCTCCATGGCCACCATAGTGGGCGGCATGTCGCAGAAGCTCACGCGCAAGGCGGCAGCCGAGTTCTCGTTCTTCCTGGCAGTGCCCACGATGTTCGGCGCCACATGCCTTGAGACGTACAAGCTCATAAGCCACGGCGGCGGCAACATACTCACGCAGGGCGACAACCTCATCACGCTCATCATAGGTTCGGCAGTGGCTTTCGTCGTGGCCATAATGGCCATAAAGTTCTTTATCAACTACGTCACGAAGTATGGGTTCGCAGCTTTCGGATGGTATCGCATCATCGTGGGCGCGGCCATCATCATCTGCATGCTCTGCGGCATAGACCTTAAAATGGTAGACTGACGGCATGGCACTCAATTTCACCAAGGGCGAGATCATAGCCATAGACAAGCCATACCGCATGACCAGCTTCGGTGCGCTGGCATACGTGCGCAAGCGCATCAGCGTGAAGTCGGGCGTGAAGCGCGTCAAGACAGGACATGCCGGCACACTCGATCCGCTGGCCACGGGCGTGCTCGTGCTCTGCACAGGCAAGAAAACCAAGGAGATAGAGCGTCTGCAAGCCCACTCCAAGGAGTACACGGCCACGCTGCAGCTCGGAGCCACCACCCCCAGCTACGACATGGAGCATGAGGTCAACGCCACCTACCCCACGGAGCACATCACGCGCGGCCTCATCGACGAGGCCCTGCGGCAGTTCGTCGGCGACATAGAGCAGGTGCCGCCCACATACAGTGCGTGCAAGGTGAACGGCGACCGCGCCTACGACCTGCGGCGCAAGGGACAGGACGTGGAGCTTCGGCCCAAGCACATACACATCGATGCCATAGACGTGATGTCGTTCGACGAGCAGCGCATGCTCCTGCAGATACACGTGGCGTGCGGCAAGGGCACTTACATACGCGCCCTTGCCCGCGACATAGGCCGTGCGCTGCACAGCGGGGCCTACCTCACGCAGCTCTGCCGCACGCGCTCGGGCGACGTGCGGCTCGAGGATTGCATAAAACTTGACGACATCGACGCATGGCTCGATGCCAACGAAATAGAAAACAAAGCAGAAGAAGAATAATGAAGTTATCGCAGTTTAAATTCAAATTACCTGAGAATCAGATTGCTCTCTACCCCCACAGCATATACCGTGAGTTCGAGAACGACAAGGGCGAGATGGAGACTTTCCGCATATCACGCCGCGACGAATGCCGCCTGATGGTGCTGCACCGCAAGTCACAGACCATAGACATGTACCGCAAGGACGACAAGGGCAACCCCATAGAGGGCGAGTATCTCGACTTCCGCAACCTGCTCGACTACTTCGACGACGGCGACACGTTCGTGTTCAACGACACCAAGGTGTTCCCGGCACGGCTCTACGGCACGAAAGAGAAGACAGACGCCAAGATAGAGGTATTTCTCCTGCGCGAGCTCAACAAGGAGATGCGGCTCTGGGACGTGCTCGTGGAGCCGGCACGCAAGATACGTATCGGCAACAAGCTGTTCTTCGACGAGAGCGGCACTATGGTGGCCGAGGTCATAGACAACACCACAAGCCGCGGACGCACGCTGCGCTTCCTCTACGACTGCCCGCACGATGAGTTCAAGCGCGAGCTGTTCGCGCTCGGAGAGGCCCCTCTCCCACGCTACATCATCGACCGCCGCGACGACCATCACGGCACGAAAGACGACTTCGACGACTTCCAGTGCATCTTCGCCAAGAACGAGGGCGCCGTCACCGCGCCGGCCACCGGGCTGCACTTCAGCCGCGAGCTGATGAAGCGCATGGAGATAAAGGGCATCAACAGCGCGTTCATCACGCTGCACTGCGGCCTCGGCAACTTCCATGACATAGAGGTGGAGGACCTCACCAAGCACAAGATGGACTCCGAGCAGATGGCCGTAGGCGCAGAGGCTTGCCGCATAGTCAACGACACCAAGCGGGGCGGACACCACGTATGCGCCATAGGCACGAGCGTGGTGAAGGCCACGGAGACCGCCGTAGGCACCGACGGCATGCTCAAGGAGTATGAGGGATGGACCAACAAGTTCATCTTCCCGCCCTACGACTTCGGACTGGCAGACTCCATGGTGGCCAACTTCTACCACCCGCTGTCCACACTTCTCATGGAGACCGCCGCATTCGGTGGCTACGACCTCGTAATGGAGGCATACAACCTCGCCGTGAAACACGGCTACATGTTCGGATGCTACGGCGACTCGCTGCTCATCCTCAACGACTGATTCACACCTCACGCCGACAGCCATGCACGCCGCCATGCCCACACTCATGGCCACGTGCATGGCTGTCGGCGTACTCATACCACCACTGTCATGACATCATCAGCACCGCTCCACACTCCATCCGCACCTCTCCACAGCTCATACCTGTCGTTAGGCTCCAACATGGGCAACCGCCACGGCACCCTCAGCGAGGCCATACGCCTCATCGGCCAGACCGCAGGGCGCGTAGAACGCGTATCATCGTTCATCGAGACGGAGCCATGGGGCTTCAGCTCGGAGCATCGGTTCATAAACTGCTGCATACGCATAGCCACGCCGCTCACGCCACATCAGTTGCTCAAAGCCACACAGGCTATCGAGATACAGCTCGGACGCACCGCCAAATCGGCAGACGGACAGTATCACGACCGGCCCATAGACATAGACATCCTCACCTACGACGACCTGCACATCGACGCGCCCGACCTCCACATACCGCACCCACACATGCACGAGCGCGACTTCGTCATGCGGCCACTGAGCGAGATTATGTAGTCTGCTGAACTATATTATGCAGCCCACTGAGCATGATTATGCAGCCCATAGAGCGAGAGTACGTAATCCGCTGAGTAAGACTATGCAACCCATACACGCCACATACACTGCGCATAAGGTTAATATCTAATAAACACTCGCCTAAATCTAACAACAAACGTTAAAAAGCACGCACCACCACTCATATTAACCCACACTTCTTAGCAGCGTGAGCCATTTTCGCATATCTTTGCCATTGAAAATCTAAACAATTAGATAACGATATCGAAATAATTAGATTCTCGGCACTGAAGCATCAGATAAGCATTTTTGAAGAATCAGATAAACACCTCTGAAGAATCAGACAAACGACACTAAATCGCCAAGATATGATAAGGAATAAGACTTTCAAGACCCTCACGCGCAGTGAGATGCAGATAATGAACGTGCTGTGGGACAACGGCAAAGGCATGACCACGCACGAGATACTCGACACTTACGAAGAGCCGCGTCCCGCATATTCCACCGTGGCCACGTTTATGAAGATACTCTGCACCAAGCAGTTCGTAGGCTCACACAAGAAGGACGGCGGCGGCAAGACATACGTCTACTACCCCATAGTGACCCGTGCCGAGTACACACGCCACACCATGAGCGAGGTCAAGGAGTCGCTCTTCGGCGGCAGTCTGCACTCTCTCATCTCGTTCTTCGCCAAGGAGGAGAACATCTCCGATGCCGAACTCAGCGAGATAATGGCCATCATCGACAAGAACAACCCACATACCGACGACCTATGATTATCACCTACGCCATAAAATCAGCCATTGCCCTCAGCGTGCTCTACGCCTGCCTGATGCCGCTCATGGGCAGGGAGACGTTCCACAGGCTCAACCGCATGCTCGCCATCACGGCCATGCTTACTGCCCTTGCGGCTCCTTTCGTACACATACGCCACGCCGACGGCCCCACACTCATGAGCCGCGTGGTAGAGCTTCCGGCCCTCACCGTGCTCGCAGACGCACCCAACGCCACGCCATCGGCACTCAGCATGACAGACATAGCCACCCTCATATACCTGTCAGTGGCCGCACTCATGCTCATCGTCATGGCCACACAGACCACTATGCTCATGCTGCGTCTGCACAGGGCCAGGCACCTGTCCGACGGCAAAGGCAACACCATAGTGCTCACCGACAGCTGCAAGAGCCCGTTCTGCCTGTTCAGATACATCGTGATGAGCCCCTACGACTACGAGCACAACAGCCGCTACATACTCACGCACGAGCAGATGCACATCCGCATGTGGCACGTGGCCGACCTCATACTCATAGCCATCGTCACCACAGTGCAGTGGTTCAACCCGTTCGCATGGCTCCTTGCCCGCGACCTCAGGGCCACACACGAGTACGAGGCCGACGAGGCTGTCATCCATCAAGGCATCGACGCAACCAAATATCAAAAATTCCTTGTACTCAAGGCGGTAGGCAACAGCATGCAACCATTCGCCAACGCCCTGACACGAGGATCACTAAAAAAACGTATCATTATGATGAACCAGAAGAAATCAAGCAGATGGCTCATGCTCAAAGCATTGCTCATCATCCCGGTAGCAGCGTTGACAGTAGACGCGCTCGCCACAGAATCAGCCGCCGACGGCCTCATAGAGAGTGCCACAAAGGCAGCCACAGTACAGGAGACCACCACAGTACAGGAGACTAAGGCTACACCTTCAGCCGCGCTTTCGGCCCAGGCCAAGAAGCCACAGGCCAAGAAAAAGACCGTAAAGAACGAGCCCGACGCCAACGGCGTGTACTCCAACTCAGACGTGTTGCCGCAGTTCCCCGGCGGCGTACAGGCCCTCCTCGCCTACATCAACAGCACAGTGAAATACCCGAAGGAGGCCATAACTGATGGAAAGCAGGGACGCAGCCTCGTGTCTTTCGTGATAATGAAAGACGGAACCATCGACAACGTGGCCATTGCCAAGTCTGCCGGCAGCGACATCCTTGACCAAGAGGCCATACGTGTGGTGAAGTCCATGCCCAAATGGGAGCCAGGCACCATCAAGGGCAAGCCCGTGAACGTGAAGTTCAACGTGCCGATACAGTTCCGCCTGAAGAAGTGACACGCCACGATACGGCCCCCACAAGGCACGCATCCAGCCCGTACCAATAAGCCGCGGACTATATGTCTACAAGTTTTTTTGTACAGACATACAGCCCTTTTGTACAGACATACAAGCCCTTTTTGCACATACCTACAAGCCCCGAGCCACATCCGCCGCCCACGACAGGCACATCTGCCCGTCAGCGGCTACTGGTTCGGGGCTTGTCTGTGTCCCATCCACACTGCGATACGGCCCCTTCTGACACTCACATCCACCCACAACGCGCCGCAAGTCGGCCCCTTCATACCGCGAAAGACGATTTTAACGCCCACCGATACACGCATGTGGCATAAAAAATGTAATTTTGCATACGGTTTGACCATGCGCCTATCCACCGACGACAAGCACAACACCCTGTCACGACAAGCACAACACCTTGTCACAACAAGCACAACACCTTGTCATAATAAGCAAAGTACCCTGCCACAGCAAGTACAACACCCTGTAACAACAAATACAACACCGTATCACAAACATGCCCATAATAAAACTCACCACACTGTCGACTCCCGGGCTCGACGTGTTCTGCTCGCTCACCGAGCGACAACTGAAGTCGTGCCGCGACACCACCGAAGGACTCTTCATAGCCGAGAGTCCCAAGGTGATAAGGGTGGCACTCAACGCTGGCTACGAGCCTGTAGCACTGCTGTGCGAGGAGAAACACATCACTGGCGATGCCAAGGACATAGTGGCACGCTGCGGAGACATACCCGTATATACAGGCCAACGCGAGCTGCTCGCGTCCATCACAGGCTACACCCTCACCCGTGGCGTGCTGTGCGCCATGCGCCGCAAGTCCATGCCTACGGTCAGTGAGGTGTGCGGGGAAGCCCGCAGGGTGGCCGTGATAGATGGAGTGGTAGACAGCACCAACATAGGTGCCATCTTCCGCTCGGCCGCAGCACTCGGCATTGATGCCGTGCTGGTGACGGCAGACTCATGCGACCCGCTCAACAGACGGGCCGTGAGGGTGTCTATGGGGTCGGTGTTTCTCGTGCCATGGACGTGGACCGAGCATCTGCACGACGACCTTCGGGCGGCAGGTTTCAAGTCGGTGGCCATGGCCCTGACCGACAAGTCGGTGCCGATAGACGACGAGCGGCTGAAAGCCGAGGACAGACTCGCCATAATAATGGGCACCGAGGGCGACGGACTGCCGCAGCAAGTCATCGACGGTGCCGACTACGTGGCACGCATACCCATGTCATACGGCGTAGACTCTCTGAACGTGGCGGCGGCCTCAGCGGTGGCTTTCTGGGAGCTGCGCCGCCGATAGCCCATGCCACACGCGCCCACACCGCACTGCGACACGCGCCTACACGCCACACACAGCATACACCCCTACCCCACAAAACGACAACACACATGAAGAAGAAAGAAGCATTCACCGTACCATGCGGAGCCGACAAGGTGCTGCTGCACACATGCTGTGCGCCATGCTCATCGGCCATCATAGAGTGCCTGATGAGCCACGGCGTCACGCCCACTATATATTACTGCAATCCAAACATATACCCCTACGACGAGTACGCCATACGGCGCGACGAGTGCATGCGCTACGCCCGCGACTTAGGCATAGACATGGTGGAGAGTCACTACGACCATGACGAGTGGCGGCAGTGCGTCCACGGCCTGGAGCACGAGCCGGAGCGCGGCTCACGATGCCTCCGCTGCTTCCAGATGCGGCTCAAGGCCACGGCACGCTACGCCCACGACAACGGGTTCAAGGTCATCACCACGACGCTGGCCTCATCCCGATGGAAGAGCCTGGAGCAGATAAACCAGGCCGGCAGCGAGGCCGCCATGCCATACGACGACGTGACGTGGTGGGACCGCAACTGGCGTAAGGGCGGACTGAGCGAGCGCCGTGCGCAGATAATACGCGACTACGGCTTCTACAACCAACGCTACTGCGGCTGCGAGTTCAGCATGAGCGCAGGACACCAGCCCGCCTCGGCCGCAGACTGCACAAGC
>JALFIM010000069.1 GCA_022775985.1 Prevotella sp. | reverse complement strand
AGGCACCTACATCGTGAAGGCAACGCTCAGCGATGGCAAGAGCCTCACGGCTAAGTTCAAGAAGTAAACGGCCATACGGCAGCACAGCCGCATAACGAAAAACAGGGCTGACAGAACATGTTTCTGTCAGCCCTGTTGCGTTTTGGTACCTTAGGCGGGTGCTTATGCGCCTTTTGACAGGCGCGTGTGCCATGGCTCTTGCGGCATGGCGCACGCACCGCGCGGTGCCGCTTGTCAGTCTATTGTCATGGCGAAGCCGCCGCCGGGAGCCATGTGTACGGTCATCTTGCCGTCGGCAGGGATGCTTACCGACACCTTCTTGTAGTCGGTGCCCTTGCGATTGGCATTAGCACCGTCCTTGAAGAGCGTGGCCTTGGCGCCGTTCTTCTTCAGTGCCGACAGGTCTATGGTGAGGTCGCGCGGCGTCCACTCGGTTATGCCGCCTACGTACCACTTGCTGCCCTTGCGCCGTGCTGTCACCACGTACTTGCCAACCTCACCGCAGAGCACGCGTGTCTCATCCCATGTGGTGGGCACGCCGGCTATGAAGTCGGTACACTCAGGCTCGCGCAGATAGTTGCTCGGGCTGTCGCACAGCATGTTGAGCGGCGAGTCAAACACCATGTACAGGGCCAGCTGGTGGCAGCGCGTGCCCTGGCTCATGGGCTCAGAGTTGCACGGATGGTAGTTGTTCTTCACGGCATTGAGCATTGCGCCCTGCGTGTAGTCCATAGGGCCAGACATCTGGCGGAGGAACGGTATCTGCACGTCGTAGAGCACTTGGTTGAGCTTGTTGCTGCTCCACTTGAGCTGCTCCAGTCCGTTCACACCCTCCACGTTGAGCACGTTGGGGTATGTGCGGTTGATGCCGGCGGGCTTGTGCGTGCCATGTATGTCGAGCACCATCTTGTATTTGGCGCACATGGCGGCGGCGCGGTACTCGAAGTCGGTCATCATCTGGTCGTCACGGTCAAGGAAGTCTACCTTGAAACCCTTGACACCCATCTGCGAGTAAGTGCGGCACACGTTCTCCATGTCGCGCTCGAAGGCGTAGTAGCCGGCCCAGAGGATGATGCCGACGTTGCGTTTGGCCGCGTAGTCTACTATCATCTTGAGGTCAATCTGCGGTATCACCTGCATCAGGTCGGCCTTCTTGTTCACGGCCCATCCCTCATCCATGATGACATACTCTATGCCTTTCTGCGCGGCGAAGTCTATGTAGTACTTGTATGTGTCGTTGTTTACGCCGGCCTTGAAGTCAACGCCCTGTATGTTCCAGTCGTTCCACCAGTCCCAAGCCACCTTTCCGGGCTTTATCCACGACGTGTCCTTCACGCGCGATGGTGCGCCGAGCAAGTAGCTGAGGTTGGTCTGCGCGAGCGTCACGTCGTCCTTGGCCACCACTGCTATGCGCCATGGCAGCGCACGCGGGCCGCTTATCTTGGCTATGTAGTCCTCGCGGCTCTTCACCACCATCTGCAGCATGTTGTGTCCGCCCTGCTCCATGTCCTTGGGGTAGCGTGCGAACACGGCCGAGAGGGTGTTGCCGCCGTTGGCCGACGACAGGTACATGCCGGGATAGTTCTCGATGTCCGCCTCGGTGAAGGCCACCTTCACGCCGTTTTTCGTCTCCACGGACAGCGGCAGGAACATGAGACGCTTCTTGTTGAGCTTCGACAGCGGAGCTATGGAGTACGTGTTCTCGAACGAGTTGTAGAACTGGCTCTCGTAGTCGCCGTCGGTTCCGGGCTTCACGAAAGGTGCCGTGGCGGTGTAGTCGGAGTCGAAATGGAAGTCGGCAGTCTCGTTGATGATGTTGAAAGCCTTTTTCTGAGAGCTCACGAATCGGTATGCCACGCCGTCGTCGTAGGCGCGGAACTCCACGCTCCATCCGCCTTTCAGCGTGAGCGTGAGCTGGTTGTAGTGGTCGCGTATGCTGGTGGCGCGGTAGAACGGGGCACCGACAGAGGTGTCTACCGACTTGGTCTGCGCCCCAGACACCTTGGTGCCGGCTGCGCCGATGTCTCCGTTGGAGGTCTTGAGGGCTATGGGCGAGAATGCGAGCACCGTGTTGCCGTCGCACTCTATGCTGTATGCCAGTCCTCCATCGGTCCTGACACTCGCCGTCAGTGACTTGTCTGGTGACGACAGTTTGTAGACTTTAGCCGCGAAAGTGCCGATGGGGCACATCGCGAGAAGCATGACTGCTGCTTTTAAGAGTTTCATAGATGATAATTGTTATTGGTGAATGTATAGAATTAATGGTCTGTCTCCGATTTTACAATCGTATGTCGTAATATACGTTTAGGCAGCTTATCTGTTTGCAAAGATACGATTTTTCTTTGACAAACGCATCCGTGTGAGGCGGCTTTTTATGGCATGATTTTGCCGCTCGGACAGGGCTGTGAAATCATCGTAAAAAGGTGGTTTTGCGAAATGGGCCGTTTTGCGTTGCGAAATGGGCCATTTTACAGTGCGAAATGGGCCGTTTTACAGTGCGAAATGGGCCGTTTT
>JALFIM010000064.1 GCA_022775985.1 Prevotella sp. | reverse complement strand
TTCTTCACGCGTTATATTATCCATACTGCACCTGTATATCATTCTCAGTTTATTACAGCACAGCCGCAATTCTCCTCACTTTCTCCAGCCTCTCCATAAACGCGCTGTCCTTACGTACTTTCTGCATGTTGTACCTCATTTGCAGTTTCAGCAACGGCTCGGCGTTCACTCCAAGCGCAGCCTCAAACAGCATGGCTGTTTTCTCGGTAAGCGGACGACGCTCATTGAGAATCTCGTTCAAGGCGGAATAGGCTATGCCCATGTCCTTTGCCAACTGACACTGTGAGATGCCACGATACTCTATTTCATCTTTCAGGATTGCGCCTGGGTGGGTTGGGAATGCTGGTGTCAGGTTGTTGGCAACCATATCTTGCGGTATATTCTCTTTGCTCATAGTTTTATCATTTATAATGATTTGACAATTCTGTAATATTACATATTGTGGCAACGGTTTTGCCCTCCTCTATTTCCTCCTCAAATTCTATCCGATATTGGTCGTTAACCCTTACTGAAGATATCCCGTTTTTATCACCCGACAAATGCTCATAATTCAAAGAGTTGTACTTGCAAAGCCCGAGAACATTCTCCTCTCCTATCATCAAGTCTATCACTCTTATATACCTTTTAATGATTTGAGGTTGGAAACGGTGCTTCTTGTCTACCTTGCCTGTTTTATAGAGGTCACGCAAGTATATTTCCTTGAAATTCACTTCCATTGGGTGAGCTGCTTATTTGTTGCAAAGGTAAATAATATATATATTATTCACAAATTTTGTGAATGCATTTTACACGCAAAAAGCGGATGTGAGGCACTCTGCGTGTGCCATCACATCCGCTTGTTGTTCTTTTTTACAACACCGCAGCAGCGGCACGTATTTTGTTAAGCATTGATGAGAAATGGGTGTCTTTTCTTGCCGTCTGAAGATTGTACTCGCCCTGCATGTTCACAAGCATATATGCTTTTATACCAAGTGCTGCCTCTATGCGCAAGGCATAGTCTGTGGTCATGGGACGTTTGCAGTTAAGAACCTCATTGAATACGCTGTAAGAGCAGCCTATAACTGAGGCGAACTTGCGCTGTGATATGCCACGTGCCTCAAGCTCATCCTTCACTATCTCACCAGGGTGAACAGGGGCGGAAGGCACCAAGTCGCTTAACGTATATGTCTTTGTAGTATTCATTCTATATATTATTTATAATGATTGCTTATATTCAACAGACGGCATACCATTATCGTAATGTCATCCATATTTTCCCTCACGACAAATTCCAAGCGGTATTGCTTGTTGCATCTTACTGAGGATATGCCTTTCTTGTCGCCCACAAGAGCCTCATAATTCAACGACTTGAACACAAACAAGTCCTCTATGCGCTTTGCATTGGCAAGTGCGACAACCGCCTTTTGATAGCCTCGTACGACTTCTGGCTGAAAGCGGTGTCTCTTGTCACTTGTCTTGCCCTTGAAAAACAAGTCTTGCAGATACTCCTTGTCAAATTCGATATTCATGTGGCAAAGTTAACTCAAAACGCACATATCCACAAATTATTAGGACATCAAAACTTGTCAATTATAAATAAAAGCACTAAATTTGCACCTGTCAACCCGTTGGCAGGACTTATGCGGCCCCGACGACAGGGGAGACATATATACATAAAGGCGTTACTGACGCTTTGGTTTTGACGATTCGTGAACTTCGCAACTTCAACTATCTGCCAAAAACAAAGCAACGGGAACGCCCCTAAGGGTGTATTGTATCCATGCACTTATTGCCATCATGCGCTTTCTTTGCGCGTGGGGTAATGTGGCATATCATATACTTACACATTGTTTCAAGTCCCTTTTTCCTTTAAAGGAAGAATTAGAAGATTGGAATATTTGTATTCCTTAATAGGTACAAATATAGTAGGCTTTATCCTACGAATATACTTCTCAATTCAAGAAGAATGCACTGGGGCATTTATCTTTGATATTATACTTTTATTTTTTATGTGTTGGTCTCATATGCCCAAGGATGCAAAAGATGCCATGATATTGGATTATCGGGATGGTATCAAATCATTCCCTTCTTTTTCATTGTACTTCTATTTAAGGATGGAGACTTTGACACGAATAAATATGGTGACAATCCCAAATGGTGAACAATAAGTAAATAAAAAAGCGGATGCGAGGCACTCTTCGTGTGCCATCACATCCGCTTATCGTTTTTAATGACTTGATATAATCTTTGTCAAGGCATGGCGGGATGCCATACCCTCACAGTGGGATTAGTCAGCGAGCTTTGCCTTGATGAACTCGCGGTTGAGGCGAGCGATATTGGCGATAGACTCGTTCTTCGGGCACTCAGCCTCGCAAGCGCGGGTGTTGGTGCAGTTGCCGAAGCCGAGCTCCTCCATCTTGGCAATCATGGCCTTGGCACGCTTAGCGGCCTCAGGACGGCCCTGGGGCAGGAGCGCGAGCTGGCTCACCTTGGAGCTCACGAAGAGCATGGCAGAGCCGTTCTTGCAGGCTGCCACGCAGCAACCGCAGCCGATACATGTGGCGCAGTCCATGGCCTCGTCGGCATCCTCCTTAGGTATGAGGATGGCGTTGGCATCCTGAGGCTGGCCGGTGCGCACGCTCACGTAGCCGCCGGCCTGCATGATCTTGTCGAATGCGGAGCGGTCTACCATGCAGTCCTTGATGACGGGGAATGCGGCCGAGCGCCACGGCTCAACGGTGATTACGTCGCCGTCGTTGAACTTACGCATGTAGAGCTGGCAGGTAGTGGCACCCTGGTTAGGTCCGTGGGGATGACCGTTGATGTAGAGTGAGCACATACCGCAGATACCCTCGCGGCAGTCGTGGTCGAATACGAACGGCTCCTTGCCGTCCTCGATGAGCTGCTCGTTAAGGATGTCGAGCATCTCGAGGAATGAAGTATCCGTGGGGATGTCCTTCATCTCGAAGGTATCAAAGTGTCCCTTTGCCTTAGGACCATTCTGACGCCATACTTTCAGTGTGAATGATATATTTGCCATAATGTTTAATTCTTATAGTTTCTGGTTTGTACCTTGATTGCCTCATACTCAAGCGGCTCCTTGATGAGCTCGGGAGCGGTCTCGTCTGAGCCCTGATACTCCCAGCAGCCTACGTAGAAGTAGTTCTCGTCGTCGCGCTGTGCCTCGCCCTCGGGAGTCTGGTGCTCCTCACGGAAGTGGCCACCGCATGACTCGTTGCGCGAGAGTGCGTCGTAGGCGATGAGCTCGCCCATGGTGATGAAGTCGCGGAGGTGGATAGCCTTGTCAAGCTCCACGTTGAGACCTTCCTTCTCACCGGGGATGAAGAGGTTGGTGTTGAACTCGTGGCGTATCTTCTTGATGAGCTCCAGGCCTTCCTTCAGGCCCTCGGCCGTGCGGCCCATGCCCACATGCTCCCACATGATGTGGCCGAGCTCCTTGTGGATGGAGTCAACGCTGCGCTTGCCGTGGATGCTCATCAGGCGGTCAATCTCAGCCTGTACGCCCTTCTCGGCCTCTGCGAACTCGGGCAGGTCGGTGGAGAGGTGCGGCCAGATGGCCTGGTCGGCGAGGTAGTTCTGTATGGTGTAGGGCAGCACGAAGTAGCCGTCGGCCAGACCCTGCATGAGGGCAGAGGCACCGAGACGGTTGGCGCCGTGGTCGGAGAAGTTGCACTCACCGATAGCGAACAGGCCGGTGATGGATGTCATCAGCTCGTAGTCTACCCAGATACCGCCCATCGTGTAGTGGATGGCGGGATATATCATCATGGGGTTGTAGTAGTCAACGCCGTTGATGGTGTTCACCTTCTCGCCCGGGTTCACGTCGGTACTCTCCTCGTACATGTCGAAGAGGTTGCCGTAGCGCTGGCGGATAACGTCGATGCCGAGGCGGTTGATAGACTCAGAGAAGTCGAGGAACACGGCCAGGCCTGTGTTGTTCACGCCGAAGCCCTTGTCGCAACGCTCCTTGGCTGCGCGTGAAGCCACGTCGCGGGGCACGAGGTTTCCGAATGCGGGATAGCGGCGCTCCAGATAGTAGTCGCGGTCTTCCTCAGGAATGTCGGAGCCCTTCTTGGTGCCGGCCTGCAGGGCCTTGGCATCCTCCAGCTTCTTCGGCACCCAGATACGGCCGTCGTTGCGGAGCGACTCAGACATAAGGGTGAGCTTAGACTGCTTGTCGCCGTGTACGGGGATACATGTCGGGTGAATCTGCACGTAGCAGGGGTTGGCGAAGTATGCGCCCTTGCGGTAGCACTGAATGGCAGCCGTACAGTTGCAGCCCATGGCGTTGGTAGACAGGAAGTATGTGTTGCCGTAGCCGCCGGTGGCTATTACAACGGCGTTTGCGGAGAAACGCTCGAGCTTGCCTGTCACGAGGTTCTTGGCGATGATACCGCGTGCGCGGCCGTCCACGATGACCACATCCTCCATCTCGTAGCGGGTGTAGAGCTGTACGCGGCCCGTGCTCACCTGACGTGAGAGTGCGGAGTAGGCACCGAGGAGGAGTTGCTGGCCTGTCTGGCCCTTGGCGTAGAATGTACGTGACACCTGTGCGCCGCCGAACGAGCGGTTGGCGAGCATGCCGCCGTACTCACGTGCGAAGGGTACGCCCTGTGCCACACACTGGTCTATGATGTCGTTTGACACCTCGGCGAGGCGGTACACGTTGGCCTCACGGGCACGGTAGTCGCCACCCTTCACGGTGTCGTAGAACAGGCGGTACACGGAGTCGCCGTCGTTCTGGTAGTTCTTGGCTGCGTTGATACCGCCCTGTGCGGCTATGGAGTGAGCGCGGCGCGGCGAGTCCTGTATGCAGAAGTTAAGCACGCGGAAGCCCATCTCGCCGAGGCTGGCGGCTGCGGATGCACCTGCCAGACCTGTACCTACGACGATGACGTCGAGCTTGAGTTTGTTCTTGGGGTTCACCAGACGCTGGTGAGCTTTATAGTTGGTCCACTTCTCGGCGACGGGGCCTTCAGGGATTCTTGAGTTTATTGTCTTTGCCATAATGTATAATTATGTTTATGTGTGTTTGTATAAGATAAACAGCGCTGTACTGTCAGCAGCATCCGCAGAGGTTCTTGGCGGCGAAAGCCAGCACTACCACGAGGAAACCGAGGATGAGGAGTGTGGAGTACACCGTGCCGATGACCTTCCAGCGGTTGAACCATACCTTGCCGTTCCAGCCGAAGGTCTGCATGGCGCTCCAGAATCCGTGCGTGAGGTGCAGCCACAGGGCCACGAGCCATACGATGTAGAGCACCACGTATGCCGGGCAGCTGAACGTAGACTCTATCCAGGCATAGCCGTCGCCGGGAGCGTACAGGCCTGACGTGCCCACGAGCTCAGCGAACATCATGTTGTACCAGAAGTTCCAGAAGTGCAGCACCAGGCCCAGCAGCACGATGATGCCGAGCACGAGCATGTTCTGCGATGCCCACTCCACCTTGGCGGGCTTTGCCGTCACGGCGTAGCGCTCGTTGCCGCGTGCGGCACGGTTCTGCATCGTGAGCCAGAAGGCGTAGATGATGTGGAACACTGCCAGGGCGGCAAGGGCCAGCGTGCCTACTACGGCATACCAGTTGGCGCCAAGGAACTCACAGATCATGTTGTAGGCGTCTCCCGAGAAGAGGGCCACAACGTTCATTGACATGTGGAATGTCAGGAATAGAATAAGCGCGACACCCGTTACGGCCATCACTACCTTTCTACCGATAGTTGAATTGATTAACCACATAAATGATTGAAATTTAATTATTTAACTGTTAGAATTGTTTGTTTGTCTGCGATTCGGACATAAGGTGCTGTCTACAAGGGTGTATGCCCACTACCGCGTTTTAGGTACTGGTGCCCCCTTATACAGAGTGCAAAAATACTATATTTTGGTGATAAAACAAAGTGATTTAGCGCAAAAATCAATTTTATTTCTTAATTTTGCCGAAAATATTTTCACCACTATAATGACATTCTCTTACGACGTGATTGTTATCGGCGGCGGGCACGCCGGGTGCGAGGCCGCGACGGCTTCGGCCAACATGGGTGCCCGCACCTGTCTGATAACAATGGACATGAACAAGATAGGACAGATGAGCTGCAACCCTGCCGTGGGCGGCATAGCCAAGGGGCAGATAGTGCGCGAGATTGACGCGCTGGGCGGACAGATGGGTCTCGTCACCGACGCCACGTCCATACAGTTCCGCATGCTCAACCGTGGGAAGGGCCCCGCGGTATGGAGCCCGAGGGCGCAGTGCGACCGTGGCAAGTTCATCTGGAAGTGGCGCGAGACCCTCGACGCCACCGACCACCTCGACATCTGGCAAGACCAGGCCGACGAGCTCATCGTGGAGCACGGCGCCGCCGTAGGAGTGCGCACGGTGTGGGGCGCGGAGTTCCGCGCCAAGTGTACCATCGTCACCGCCGGCACGTTCCTCAACGGACTCATGCACATAGGCCGCAAGCAGGTGGAGGGCGGACGCTGTGCCGAGCCGGCGGTGCATAACTTCAGCGAGAGCATCACGCGCCACGGCATCAACGCCCACCGCATGAAGACGGGCACGCCCGTACGCATCGACCGCCGCAGCGTAGACTTCAGCCAGATGGAGCTGCAACCCGGCGAGACCGACTACCACAAGTTCAGCTACATGGGCGGCGAGCGGCCGCTCCGGCAGCTGCCCTGCTGGACGTGCAGCACCAACCCCGAGGTACACGCCACCCTCATGGCGGCCATCGCCGACTCGCCGCTATACAACGGACAGATACGGAGCACCGGCCCGCGCTACTGTCCGTCCATCGAGACCAAGCTCACCACTTTCCCCGACAAGCAGCAGCACCCGCTGTTTCTTGAGCCCGAGGGCGAGGACACCAACGAGATGTACCTCAACGGGTTCTCGTCGTCCATGCCCATGGACGTGCAGATAGCGGCCCTCAGGCACATACCGGCGTTCCGCGACATACGCGTCTACCGCCCGGGCTACGCCATAGAATATGACTACTTCGACCCCACACAGCTCATGCCGTCGCTGGAGTCCAAGGTCATACCGTGCCTCTTCCTCGCCGGACAGGTCAACGGCACCACGGGCTACGAGGAGGCCGGCGGACAGGGCACCGTGGCCGGCATCAACGCCGCGCTGCGCTGTGCTGGCAGCGAGCCCTTCATCATGAAGCGCGACGAGAGCTACATAGGCGTGCTCATAGACGACCTCACCACCAAGGGAGTGGACGAGCCGTACCGCATGTTCACCTCACGCGCCGAGTACCGCATACTCCTGCGGCAGGACGATGCCGACAGCCGCCTCACGGAGCGCAGCTACCGCCTGGGACTCGCATGCCGCGACCGCTACGACTGGTGGCTGCAGAAGAAGCAGCATGCCGACCGCCTGACGGCCTTCTGCAACGACACGCACGTGCGTCCAGCCGATGTCAACGCGCTGCTTGAGCGCGTGGGCACCGCGCCGCTGCGCGAGGGGTGCCGTATATCCGACCTCATAGCACGCCCGCAGGTGTCGCTCGACGCGCTGTGCGAGGTGCTGCCGCAGCTCCGCGAGCAGGTGGAGCTGTCGCCCAACCGCAAGCGCGAGATAGCCGAGACGGCCGAGATAGGCATCAAGTACAAGGGCTACATAGAGCGCGAGCGGCTCGTGGCCGACAAGATGCACCGCCTGGAGGACATCAGGATAAAGGGTCACTTCCGCTACGACGAGCTGCACGAGATATCCACCGAGGGCCGCCAGAAGCTCACGCGCATACAGCCCGAGACGCTTGGTCAGGCGAGCCGCATACCGGGAGTGTCGCCGAGCGACATCAACGTGTTGCTCGTGCTCATGCACAGATAGCCGGCCGCAACATCCGCACGCCGCCGCACTGCGGCACGCATGCCCCACTCCACACGCACCGTAGCTGCACGGCGGCGGCCACATGATGCCACAGCGCGTCATCATACAGACAACAATTTAGAACAAAAATATGAAAGAAAACAACGAACTTCTGATGCAGCACCTGCGCTGCATACCCGATTGGCCGAAAAAAGGGGTCAATTTCCGTGATGTCACCACCCTCTTCAAGAACGCTGCCTGTCTCAAGGAGATAAACAAGGAGATGTTCGACCTCTACAAGGACAAGGGCATAACCAAAATCGTGGGCATAGAGTCGCGCGGCTTCGTCATGTCGTCGGCTCTCGCCATAGAGCTCGGCGCAGGTGTGGTGCTCTGCCGCAAGCCCGGCAAGCTGCCCTGCGACACCGTGCAGGAGAGCTACGCCAAGGAGTACGGCAAGGACACCATTGAGATACACAAGGACGCCATCAGCGAGGACGACGTGGTGCTGCTGCACGACGACCTGCTCGCCACTGGCGGCACCATGAAGGCCGCGTGCAACCTGGTGAAGAAGTTTCACCCCAAGAAGGTGTACTGCAACTTCATCATAGAGCTCATCAACGAGGGGCTCAACGGACGCGAGGGCTTCGACGACGACATAGAGATTACATCGCTCATCAAGATCTGACGCTCCGCCACACATGCGCCACCACCCTGCCGACCCTCACAGGCGGCAGGGTCTGACGACACGCCACGCGCCCCATTGAGGGCCGGGCTCACATCTCCCACACGAGGGGCGGACACCTGTGGTCCGCCCCTCGCCGTATAGGCACGGCCCATGGCGGCAGAGGAGGAGGCGGCGTGGAACACGCTTTAAGTTTCACGTGAAACTTTAAAATCAAAACATTCTCTAAACAAGCAAGTTACGCTGTATGACCAAAGAAGAAAACGAGAAGCGGCTGGAGCGGCTCAAGGCCATAGTGCTGAGCATGCCCGAGAAGCCCGGCAGCTACCAGTACTACGACTCCACGCACACCATCATATACGTGGGCAAGGCCAAGAACCTGAAGCGGCGCGTGTCGTCGTACTTCCACAAGGAGGTGGACCGCTACAAGACCAAGGTGCTCGTATCGAAGATATGCGACATAAGCTACACCGTGGTCAACACCGAGGAGGACGCGCTGCTGCTCGAGAACAGTCTCATCAAGAAGTACAACCCGCGCTACAACGTGCTGCTCAAGGACGGAAAGACCTACCCCAGCATCTGCATGTCCAACGACCCGTACCCGCGCATATTCAAGACGCGCCACATCAACAAGAAGTACGGGCAGTACTTCGGGCCTTACAGCCACACCGCGAGCATGTATGCCGTGCTCGACCTCATAAAGAAACTGTACAAGCCGCGCACCTGCCGGCTGCCGCTGACGCGCGACGGCGTGGCCGAAGGGAGGTTCAAGCCCTGCCTCGAATACCACATACACAACTGCCTCGGGCCGTGCATCGGGCGGCAGTCGTTCGAGGAGTACCAGGACTGCATGCGCCAGGCACGCGAGATTCTGCGCGGCAACACGCGCGAGCTGTGCCGCATGGTGTACGACGAGATGCAGCAGAAGGCGGCCGAACTGAAGTTTGAGGAGGCCGAGAAGCTCAAGCAGCGGTACATGCTCATTGACAGTTATTGTGCCAAAAGCGAGGTGGTGAGCCACACTATCGCCGATGTAGACGTGTTCAGCATAGCCGACGACGACGCGCGGCGCAACGCTTTCATCAACTACATGCACGTGCGCAACGGCGCGGTGAACCAGAGTTTCACCTACGAATACAAGCGCAAGCTCGACGAGACCGACCAGGAGCTGCTCCTCACGGCCATCCCCGAGATTCGCGAGAGGTTCGGGAGCACGGCGCGGGAGGTCATCGTGCCGTTTGAGATGGACTGGCAACTGCCCGACGCGCAGTTCTTCATACCGCAGCGCGGCGACAAGAAGCACCTGCTCGAACTGTCGGAGATGAACTGCCGCCAGTATAAGTTTGACCGTCTGAAACAGGCCGAGAAACTCAATCCCGAGCAGAAACAGACGCGGCTTATGAAGGAGCTGCAGCAGCTCTTGGGGCTGAAGAAACTGCCATATACCATAGAGTGCTTCGACAACTCCAACATCTCGGGCACCGACGCCGTGGCCGGGTGCGTGGTGTTCAAGGCCATGCGCCCGTCTAAAAGCGACTACCGCAAGTACAACATCAAGACCGTCACAGGCCCCGACGACTACGCCTCCATGCAGGAGGTGGTGCGCCGCCGCTACGGACGCATGGCCGATGAGGGCGAGCCGCTGCCCGACCTCATCATCACCGATGGCGGACGAGGCCAGATGGAGGTGGTGCGCGAGGTGGTGGAGGACGAGCTCGGGCTGCACATACCTATCGCAGGACTGGCCAAGGACGACCGACACCGCACCAACGAACTGCTGTATGGTTTTCCGCCGCGCGTGGTCGGCATGAAAACGGGCAGTGAGCTGTTCAACGCCCTCACGCGCATACAGGACGAGGTACACCGCTACGCCATCACCTTCCACCGCGACAAGCGTTCCAAGCACGCCCTGCACAGCGAGCTCGACGACATCGCCGGCATCGGCCCTAAGACCCGCCAGCGACTCATAGCCAGTTTCAAGAGCGTGAAACGCATACGCGAGGCCACAGCGCAGCAGCTTGCCGAGGCCGTGGGAGAGGCTAAGGCACGCGCCATACGGGCGTTTTTCGATGCCAAGGAGGCGGAATAAATGTATGTCGCGAGTATTCCTATACGTTCTGCACTAAAAGCAAGGCATTCCCTGCACCAAACGCCAAAGCACACGACATGGCATTCAGTGATATCCTGCTCTAAGCGCAGGGTGTCTGGCACTAAGATTCAAGGCATCTGGCACTAAATTTCAAGGCATCTGGTATTAAATTTCAAGGCATCTGCGAAATGGGCCGTTTCACACTGCGAAACGGCCCATTTCGCATCACGATTCGGCCCATTTCGCAACGCGATTCGGGCCGTTTTGCAAATCGTTCATTCACATCCCACTGCACGGCCGCGCCGCACCTTATTTATCGTCCGCGCCACGCCTGGCTTATAGGGTGAGCCACACCGCTCCGCCGCACGGCACCAGTGGCGTGCGGACACAAAAAAAGCATAGCGACCTCACGACCACTATGCTCAAGCATTGAACTAATAAACTGAATACTGCAATCATACCAAAAAATCTTATTTGCAGGTCTTAAAGTATAATGGAAATACTATTTGTCATGCCATTATCGTCCACTCTCACGGCCCGCATATATGGTCATAGCTGCCGCATTGGGAGCTGTATATGGTGGGTGTCGTCGGCGACACTCTGTATATATGTCTGTATTTTCGGTTTTTGGTTATTCAGATTGTTACGGTTACAAAAGTATATATAAAAACCGAATAACAAAAATAAATACCGAAAAAAACGCTTTTTTTCTTCCCTCGGACCGTTTTTCCGCGTGCGGCGCAGCTATTCCGCGTGCGTGGCCGCGTCTGCCGCATGCCTTGCCGCGCACGTCAGGGCCGCACTTTTTTGCCGCACGGGCCGCACAATATCCGCCAACCATCGCCCGATGTCAATAAATTATAGTATATTTGCAACCGTATCCGTGCCGCGCGTTCCCCACCCCACAACGCGCACCACAGCAGCACGGCACAAACTAAAAGCACTACAATGAGAATAGTTATACAACGTGTCCGCCATGCGTCGGTGACCATCGGCGGCGAGGTGAGGTCGGCCATCGGCGGCGGACTGCTCATACTGCTCGGCGTGGAGTCTACGGACACCACCGAGGATGCCGACTGGCTCGTGCGCAAGGTGGTGGCCCTGCGCATATTCGACGACGAGCAGGGCGTGATGAACAAGTCGGTGATGGACGTCGGCGGCGAGGCTCTCGTGGTCAGCCAGTTCACTCTCTACGCCTCATACAAGAAGGGCAACCGCCCGTCATGGTTCCGCGCCGCCACGCACGACATATCGGTGCCGCTGTACCGCTACTTCTGCGACCGCCTGAGCGAGGCCATGGCACGGCCCGTAGGCACAGGCGAGTTCGGCGCGGACATGCAGGTGGAGCTGCTCAACGACGGCCCCGTGACCATCTGCATGGACACCAAGAACAAGGAGTAGGACTCGTAAGGGAAGAGTGAAGAATCCGCTGGGGTAAGGAAAGAGTTAAGAACTAAGAGTTAAGAATCCAATAGCTTTTCCACAAGGTATTCATTCTTATACTGAGCATTTATATCATAAATAATCATTATGGCAACACACGACAATATGACGATACGCGAGGCACAACAGGCAGTGGACGACTGGATAAAGCAGTACGGCGTGCGCTACTTCTCCGAGCTCACCAACATGGCGTGCCTCACTGAGGAGGTGGGCGAGCTCGCACGCGTCATGGCACGCCGCTACGGCGACCAGAGTTTCAAGGAGGGCGAATGCCAGGACCCGTCGGAGGAGATGGCGGACATCCTGTGGGTGCTCATAGCACTGGCCAACCAGACAGGAGTAGACCTCACCGATGCCCTGCTGAGGAGCATAGAGAAGAAAACACGCCGCGACAGCATGCGCCATAAGCTCAACCCCAAGCTCGCACCACAACCCGACGGCCGCCACGACGACAGATAACAGACATCAATACAAGCACATACGTATGACAATTAAGAAAATCAACACTCCGCAGGACAGCCAGGCTGCCGCTGCTCCCAAGTACGACAAGTACACAGAGGCATTCAACAAGTACGACCTCAACGTCGATGACAACGCCGTGGCCGAGGCCGTGCGCACCATCATCGCAGAGAAAGTGCCGCAGAACGACACCCTTGAGGTGAAGAAATTCCTCATGGGCAGCATAGAGCTCACCACCCTCAAGACCACCGACAATGATGTCAGCGTCATGGAGTTCACCAAGCGCGTCAACGCCTTCGACGAGCAGTACCCCGACCTTCCGCACGTGGCCACCATCTGCGTGTACCCGTGCTTCGCTGGCATCGTAGACGACACGCTCGAGGTAGAGGGCGTGAACATAGCCTGTGTGTCGGGCAGTTTCCCCTCGTCACAGGCCGTCATAGAGGTGAAGATAGCCGAGACGTCACTCGCCATCGCCGACGGTGCCGACGAGATAGACATCGTGATGCCAGTGGGCAAGTTCCTCGCCGGCAACTACGAGGAGGTGAGCGACGACATCAGCGAGCTCAAGCAGGCTTGCGGCGACCACCCCATGAAGGTCATCCTCGAGACCGGCGACCTCGGGTCTGGCTCCAACATCAAGAAAGCCTCCATCCTCTCCATGTACGCCGGTGCCGACTACATCAAGACATCCACAGGCAAGGAGAAGGTGTCGGCCACCCCTGAGGCCGCCTATGTCATGTGCCAGGCCATCAAGGAGTACTACGAGCAGACGGGCATACAGATAGGCTTCAAGCCCGCCGGCGGCATCAACACCGTGATGGATGCCATCACCTACTACACCATCGTGAAGGAGGTGCTCGGCGAGAAGTGGCTCACCAACAAGTGGCTGCGCCTCGGCACCAGCCGCCTTGCCAACCTCCTGCTCAGCGAGATTGTAGGAGAGGAGACCAAGTTCTTCTGAGAGTACCTGAAGATTTCTTGAGAATAAGCCTCACTAAGCCTTACTGGGCCTCACTATGATAAGCCTTACTGGGCCTTGCTATGATAAGCCTCACTGGGCCTCACTAAGCCTTTCTAAGCCATGGCTTAGAGATGCCTACAAAAGCTTAGCAAGGCTTATCCCAAAGAGGCTTAGAGAGGCTTACCACCAAGAAAGCCTCCTAAGAAGGCTTAGAGAGGCTTAGAAGGCTTACCTCCTAAGAAGGCTCAGTAAGGCCCAGCAAGGCCTACTCCCCAAGAAAGTTCTCAAGAAAATCTCCCCAATAATCCCCCAACAATCACAAATAATCATACCCTACCCCACTAACCTATCCTATTATGCCCACGCCTGCACCATTTCTTCCCCACGGAGGTTCCTACAAGAACCTCATCGCATACCAAAAAGCCGAGTGTGTCTATGATGTGACATTCTACTTCGCCCACCACTTCCTTGAGAAGGGCGACCGCACCATCGACCAGATGATACAGGCCGCACGCTCTGGCAAGCAGAACATAGCCGAAGGCGCCGCGGCCGGCAACACCTCCAAGGAGACCGAGATAAAGCTCACGAATGTGGCGAAGGCAAGCCTTCAGGAACTGCTTGTAGACTATGAGGACTACCTGAGGGTCAGGGGACTTGAGCAATGGCAGCCCACCAACCCGCGCCTCGCACAAGCCCAGCGTGCCTGTGCCGCCCACAACGACAGCGCATATTACAGGCGTGCCCTGCCCGACCGCTCCGCAGAGACCATCGCCAACATAGCCATAACGCTCATCCACCAGACAGACTGGCTGCTCGGCAAACTGATAAAGAAGCTCGAGATAAAGTTCGTGGAAAGCGGCGGCATGAGAGAACAGATGACTAAGGCAAGAAAAGAATACAGGGGGTATTAGGATAAGGAGGGCTTATCGGGAACTCTTAGGATAGGCCTTACTAAGCCTTCTTAGGTGGTAGGCATCTTTAAGCCTCCTTGGGATAAGCCTTACTAAGCCTCTCTAAGCATTCTTAAGCCAGGGCTTAGAAAGGCTTAGAGAGGCTTAAAGATGCCTACCACTTAAGAAGCCCAGCAAGGCTTACCACGGCCTACCACCCAAGAAAGCCCAGTAAGGCTTACCATCAAAGAAGGCTCAAAGAGGCTCATTTCTGAATCACTTATTCCTCTTTATCACGAAGTCGAGGTAAGCCTGCAGTGCGGCTTTCACCTCCGGCTGCGCCACTTTCCCATCGAGGAAACGCTGCGCCTCGCCGTGGAACTCCCACATACGGCGCTCGGCATACTCTATGCCGCCCTTCTCCTTGGTGTAGGCCACGAGCCGTGCTATCTCGTCGGGGGTCACGGAGTGCGCCTTCACCTTCAGGGCCAGCTCGCGCATCGCGCTGTCGCCGCCGTTGTTCACGGCGTATATCACGGGCAGGGTGAGCTTGCCCTCGGCCATGTCGTTGCCAGTGGGCTTGCCGATGTCTGCCGAGTCGTAGTAGTCGAAGATGTCGTCGCGTATCTGGAATATGATGCCGAGGTTCTGGCCGAACTGCTTTGCCGCCGCTATATCCTCCTCGGAGGCTCCTGCCGACATCGCACCGATGCCGGCGCACGCCTCGAAGAGTGCGGCCGTCTTCTGCTTTATCACGTCGTAGTACACCTCCTCGGAGATGTCGTGCCGCCCGATGTTGGAGAGCTGCAGTATCTCGCCGTCAGACAGCGTGCGCCCGAGCTGCGCCAGATAGCGCACTATGGGCTCGGAGTGCGTGTACGACACGTGCAGCAGCGCGGTGGAGAGTATGTAGTCGCCCACGAGCACCGCCACCTTGTTGTCGTATGAGGCGTTGACCGACGCCTGCCCGCGCCGCTCGGCACTCTCGTCCACCACGTCGTCATGCACGAGCGATGCGGTGTGCAGGAGTTCCAGTCCCACGGCGGCGTGCTGCGTGACCTCCGTCACATGTCCGAAGTTGCTCGCCGTCAGCAGTATCAGCATCGGGCGCATGCGCTTGCCCGCCCTCTGGCGTATGTGTGCCAGAGCCTGGCCGAGCATGCCGTCGTCGTGAGTCAGAGCCTGGTCGAAAAGGCTTATGAAGTCGCGCAGCTCCGCCTCGATAGGTTGCTTTATAACAGATAAGTAATCCATTTGCTTGTCTTATTTCGTCACAAAATTACTCAAATTCCATTACATTCTGCATCACAGCTCATAAGTTTTACTGCCACATGCCGACAATTTTGATAAAATAATGGTTTTTAGAGCCGATACTGACTATTTTTTAGTAATTTTACGCCACAATAAGATACGCAACCACGAATGAACAAACTGTTTCTGATAGATGCCTACGCCCTCATATACAGGTCGTACTATGCCTTCATCAAGAATCCCCGCATCAACTCCAAGGGTCTCAACACCTCGGCGGTGATGGGGTTTGTCAACACCCTCCACGAGATAATGACGAAGGAGCACCCCACGCACGTGGGCGTGGCCTTCGACCACGGCAAGACGTTCCGCGACGAGGCGTTCCCGCAGTACAAGGCGCAGCGTGAGCAGACTCCCGAGGACATCCGCGCCTCCGTACCCATCATCAAGGACATACTCTCGGCCATGCACATACCCGTGCTTCAGGCCGACGGCTTCGAGGCCGACGACGTGATAGGCACCCTCGCCACCCTCGCCGGCGCCGCAGGAGTGGAGACATACATGCTCACCCCCGACAAGGACTACGCGCAGCTCGTGTCCGACAACGTGTTCGTGTTCCGTCCGCGCCATGGCGGCGGCTACGAGAAGATGGGCCCGACCGAGGTGGAAGCCAAGTACGCCATAGCCTCGCCGCTGCAGGTCATAGACCTCCTGGCGCTCATGGGCGACTCCGCCGACAACTTCCCCGGCTGTCCCGGCGTGGGCGAGAAAACCGCCTCGAAGCTCATACAGCAGTTCGGCAGCGTGGACGACATGCTCCGCTGCACCGCCGAGATAAAGGGCAAACTGCGCGAGAAAGTGGAGGCGGCCGTCGACGACATACGCATGTCGAAATTCCTCGCCACCATCCGCCGCGACGTTCCCATCAGTCTCGACCTCGACAGCCTGCTCCTCTCCGACCCCGACGAGCCACGGCTGCGCCAGATATTCGACGAACTGGAGTTTAAGTCGCTCGCCGATAAGATTCTTAACAAACCTGAAAATAAGAAAAAAGCCGTTAATTCGCAGCTCGATTTGTTCTCTTCTGCGCCCGACGAGGCACCAGTTGCTGCCGAGAACAGCCCAAAAAAGACGGTCAATTCCGTGGAGCACACCTACAAACTCATTGATAATGAGGACAAAATGCGCCGATTGGTTGACTTTTTATTTACACAACCGATTCTCAGTCTGGACACGGAGACCACCTCTACCCACCCCATCGATGCCGAACTCGTGGGCCTGAGCTTCGCCGCGGAGCCCCATACCGCCTACTACGTGCCCGTGCCTGCCGACGAGCAGGAGGCACGGCGCATAGTGGAGATATTCCGTCCGCTGTACGAGGACGAGCGCATACTGAAGGTGGGACAGAACATAAAGTACGACATGGAGGTGCTCATGCGCTACGGCGTGACCCTCGGCGGCCAGCTCTTCGACACCATGCTCGCCCACTACGTGCTCCAGCCCGAGCTGCGGCACAACATGGACTACATGGCCGAGACGCTGCTCGGCTACCAGACCATACACATCGACGAGCTCATAGGCCCCAAGGGCAAGGGCCAGAAGAGCATGCGCGACGTGCCGCCCGAGGCCGTGTGCCCCTACGCCGCCGAGGATGCCGACATCACGCTGCAGCTCTACCACGTGCTGCGCACGCGCATTGACGAGTCCGACTGCGCCCCTCTGTTCTACGACATAGAGATGCCGCTCGTCAGGGTGCTAGCCGACATGGAGACGACGGGCGTGCGCATAGACACCGAGGCACTGGCCGACGTGTCGGCCACGCTCACAGCACGCATGCACGAGCTGGAGCAGGAGATATACTCACTTGCCGGCGAGCAGTTCAACATAGCGTCGCCCAAGCAGGTGGGCGAGATACTCTTCGGCAAGATGAAGATTGTGGACAAGCCCAAGAAAACCAAGACAGGCCAATACGTCACGTCCGAGGAGGTGCTCCAGCAGTTGTCGCACAAGAGCCCCATCGTGGCGCACATCCTCGCCCACCGCGGCCTGAAGAAGCTGCTCGGCACGTACGTAGATGCGCTGCCCAAGCTCATCAATCCGCGCACGGGGCACATACACACGTCGTTCAACCAGGCCGTCACCGCCACGGGCCGCCTGTCGTCGTCAGACCCCAACCTCCAGAACATACCCGTGCGCGGCGAGGACGGCAAGGAGATACGCCGCTGCTTCATACCCGAGCCGGGCTGCCTGTTCTTCTCCGCCGACTACTCTCAGATAGAGCTGCGCGTCATGGCGCACCTCAGCGGCGACGACAACATGATAAGCGCGTTCCGCGAGGGCCACGACATACACGCCGCCACGGCCGCCAAGATATACAAGGAGACCATCGACAGCGTGACGCGCGACCAGCGCACCAAGGCCAAGCGTGCCAACTTCGGCATCATATACGGCATCACGGTGTTCGGCCTGGCCGAGCGGCTGGAGATAAGCCGCGACGAGGCGCGGCAGCTCATCGACGGCTACTTCGACACCTTCCCCAAGGTGCGCGAGTACATGGAGCGTGCCAAGGAGCTCGCACGCAGCCACGGCTACGCCGAGACCTTCTTCCACCGCCGCCGCTACCTGCCCGACATACACTCCGCCAACGCCACCGTGCGTGCCTTCGCCGAGCGCAACGCCATCAACGCGCCCATACAGGGCAGCGCCGCCGACATCATCAAGCTGGCCATGATACGCATACACCGCAGGTTCGCCGACGAGCACCTGCGCTCCAAGATGATACTCCAGGTGCACGACGAGCTCAACTTCTCGGTGCTGCCCGAGGAGCGCGAGAGGGTGGAGAGCATAGTGCTCGACGAGATGCAGCACGCCTACGAGCTGCAAGTGCCGCTCGTGGCCGACTCCGGCTGGGGGCACAACTGGCTTGAGGCGCACTGACCTCGCCTCCGCCCCACCCCACGCTGCGGCCAAATGCCGCCGCCACACCTACGAAGCTATAAACAAACATCAACCAAACCAAAACATCAAACAAAGTAAACAATGAGAACAAGAAATCTTATCATCGCGGGCCTCCTCGCCCTCACCAGCGCCACATCAGCGCTCGCACAGACCGACAAGCCGCAGCCTTACTTCTCCACCAAGGAGATGCCCGACCTGCTGAAGATGCCCATCACGCCGCCCGACAGCCTGTCGGCAGGCTACGCCTACGACCTGGCACGCTACTACTGGGGCAAGTCCATGCGCGAGAACCCCGAGCGCAGCGCCATGGCCAAGCGCGACGCAGTGTACGGTCTCGACTGCATCTGCCGCGAGTTTGCCGAGCCATTCGGCCTGAAGGTGAGCAAGGAGGCCACGCCCGAGATATACAAGCTGCTGCTCGACGCGCTGCCCACGTGCGACAACATCTGCATAGACCCCAAGAACCACTACATGCGCCGCCGCCCGTTCATGGTGTTCCACGAGACCACTCTGGCTCCGCAGGACGAGGCCGACCTCCGCAAGAACGGCTCCTTCCCCTCGGGCCACACCATCCTCGGGTGGAGTGCCGCGCTGCTGCTCACGGAGATAAACCCCGACGGTGCCGACGCCATCATGTCGCGCGGCTACCAGTACGGCGAGAGCCGCGTCATAGTGGGTGCGCACTGGCAGAGCGATGTCAACGCCGGCTACCTCGCCGCATCCATAGCCTACGCCAAGCTCCACACCTCGGAGCGGTTTCTCAAGCAGATGGCCAAGGCACGCAAGGAGTTCCAGAAGCTCACCAAGAAGTGACATACCGGCCCACACGCTGCGGCGGCACGGCACAGCACAGGTCGCCGCAGCGCACGGCCACTCAATTTCATAAACCTCATAAACTGCGACAATTATGACATTCTCACAATCCATCAAGTCGGTGTTCAGCAAGTATTTCGACTTCAGCGGACGCGCCACGCGCTCCGAGTTCTGGTACTTCTACCTATTCACCTTCCTTGTAGGCATGGTGTACTTCTTCGCTGTCATCACCACGGCCGTCACATCGGGTGTCAACAGCGCGGCGCTGACCTACATTCAGGCCATATACGCCATCTATGCATTAGGCATAATGATACCATCGCTCGCCCTCACAGTGCGCCGTCTGCACGACACGGGCCACTCGGGATGGTGGATATTCCTCAACCTGCTCCTTGTCATCGGAAGCATCATACTCTTCATCTGGTACATCACCGACAGCGACCCCGACACCAACGAGTACGGCGATAACCCCAAGCAGGAGTTCATCGCTGAGTTCTGACAGCACGGCAAGTGCTGTCACCGCACGGCCGCACGCGCCGCATGGCATCACGCTTTCAGCAGCACCGTGCCGCACCTTCTGCGCTACCGCGCACGGCCTACGGCAGCACGGTGCTACGATTCGAGCCGAACCGCGCGGCGGTTCGGCCCATATCACCGCCCGAAACGGCCCATTTCGCACGCCGAAATGGGCCGTTTCGCAACGTGCTGTGCCACAACACGTTACGCCACACATTCTACTTACGCCTATCATCATGAGCAAATCAACAATCACACTCCGCACAGCGGCTCTTGCGGCACTGCTCGCCGTGGCCGCCGTCAGTCCTCTCACATCGCGTGCCGACGACTGGATGGCACGCCTCTCCGACTCGCTGCGCGTGGCCGACGTGTCGATACCGGGCACCCACGACGCGGCCACGGGCGATGGTTTCCTGCACCCCTACGGCGGCGATGCCGTGCGCCTGGCCTCCACGCAGCACTGCACCATAGCCGCGCAGTGGGCATCGGGCATACGCGCCTTCGACCTACGGCCCGACGTGCTGGCCGCCGACGGCGCACAGCCAGTGCTGCAAGTGTACCACGGACTGTTCGCCACCACGCGCACCCTCTACTCCGTGCTGCGACAGCTCTGCGACTCGCTCGACGCGCACCCGTCGGAGTTTGCCGTGGTGCTCCTCCGCCACGAGAGCCACCCCACGCGCGATGGCAGCCAGTGGCCGCAGCTCATGGCCGCCACCCTCGGCCGTGTGGCCACGCACATGGCCGCCTTCAGCCCCTCCATGACCGTGGGCGAGACACGCGGCAAGATACTCCTCATAGCCCGCGACACGTACGACGGCCCGCAGTACGGTGCCATGGCCAGCGGCTGGGGCCACTCCGACAGCCCCGTGGAGGCCACCCTCAGCGGCCCTCACGGCACCGCCAAGCTCATGCTCCAGGACTACTACGACACCAGCACGCCCGACGGCCCCGTGCGCAAGGGCGTGGCCATACGCCGCCTGTGCGCCGCCAAGGACGGCACCGTGAGGGCTGGCGTGCCCACATGGGCCATCAACCACACGTCGGGCTACGCGCAGGTCACCACCTACGGCTCCGACCATGACATGTCCACGAGCCTCGGCTACCGCCTCAACGCCCACGACACCAACATCATGCTCACGCGTCTGCTCGTCAGGCGCGGCCGCCGCACGGGCATGGTGATGATGGACTTCGCCGCCACCGACACCTGTCTCGGCACCGACGTGGGCGGCCTGGCCCTCACACGCGCCGTCATAGACACCAATTTCCGAGTGCCACGGCCGCGCCGATGACCTCTCCGCACGGGCCCCACGCGGCACTTTCCCCGAAATATATGGCCAATTAATTCCGCCGTCGGCTATTTTTGACTAACTTTGCACCCGTATACAAAATTCATCAAGATAAAGACATGTCATTAAAATGTGGTATCGTAGGACTCCCCAACGTGGGCAAGTCCACTCTTTTCAACTGCCTGTCCAGCGCCAAGGCACAGGCCGCCAACTTCCCATTCTGCACCATAGAGCCTAACGTGGGTGTCATCACCGTGCCCGACGAGCGGCTCACGCGCCTCGCCGAGATAGTACACCCGGGACGCATCGTGCCCGCCACCTGCGAGATAGTAGACATCGCAGGACTCGTGAAGGGCGCGAGCAAGGGCGAGGGACTGGGCAACAAGTTCCTCGGCAACATACGCGAGACCGACGCCATAATACACGTGCTGCGCTGCTTCGACGACGACAACATAGTGCGCGAGGGCGGAGCACAGGTCAACCCCCTGGAGGACAAGGATATAATAGACACCGAGCTGCAGCTCAAAGACCTCGAGACCATAGAGGCGCAGCTCACCAAGCAGCAGAAGATAGCTGCCACCGGCAATAAGGACGCCAAGGTGGCCGTGGCCGTGCTCGAGGCTTACAAGGAGGCCCTCGACAAGGGCCTGAACGCCCGCACCGTGGAGTTTGAGACCAAGGAGGAGCAGCGCTACGCCCACGACCTGTTCCTGCTCACCGCCAAGCCAGTGCTCTACGTGTGCAACGTAGACGAGGGCTCGGCCAAGACAGGCAACAGCTACTCCGCACAGATAGCCGCCGTGGCGGCGCAGGAGGGCGCGGAGATGCTCGTCATAGCCGCCAAGACGGAGGAGGACATAGCATCGCTCGACACCTACGAGGACAAGAAGATGTTTCTCGACGAGCTGGGGCTCGAGGAGAGCGGCGTGAACCGGCTCATAAAGAAAGCCTACTCACTGCTCAACCTCGAGACGTTCATCACCGCCGGCGAGATGGAGGTGAAGGCATGGACGTACCACAAGGGATGGAAGGCTCCGCAGTGCGCCGGCGTGATACACACCGACTTCGAGAAGGGATTTATCCGCGCCGAGGTCATAAAGTACGATGACTACATAAAGTACGGCTCCGAGGCCGCCGTGCGCGAGGCCGGCAAGCTGGGCATAGAGGGCAAGGAGTACGTCGTGCAGGACGGCGACATCATGCACTTCCGCTTCAACGTATGACAACCCGTAGCACCACACACATCATGAACATCATACGCACCGCAGTGCTCGTGCTGTCGCTCATGGCGGCCGCGCTGCTGCACGCACAGTCGCCCGACGTGCCTGTCACGCTCCCCGCCAAGCCCGTCACACTGCCCGACACCACACGTCAGCGGCCCGTGGTCATAGCCACGCCGTCAGAGGCGGTCACGCTGCCCGACACGTCACGGCTGCGGCCAGTGGTCGATGGGCCCGTGAACCGTCCCGTTACGCTCCCCGACACCACCCACAGGCGGCCTGTGGTGGTAGACACTCCGCCCGTGGGCATGCGCTATGCGCTGTCGCCCGACGACTTCGCCGCCGATGTGTGGCACGACCTCGGCTCATATCTGGAGACCAGCGAGCGCACGTCGGCATCGCAGCTATGGACAGGCGGCGGCGACCTGGAGCTCACCACCGGCAACAAGGCTTACGACAAGGCCCTGAAGAAGGAGGTGTTCGTCGTGCAGGACGACACCGTGCTGTACGTCAACCTGCGGAGGCTGCGCTGCGAGAAGATGGCCTTCGGCAACAACTACACGCGTGCCTGGGTGATGCCCGACCGCACACTGGTGTTCAGCTTCTACCCCATAGGCCGCAAGGTGCGCCAGCAGATGTCCGTAGGGGCGGCTTTCGGGATAGTGGGCAGCGCGGTGAACGCGGGCTTGCGCAGCCGTCAGATGAAGCACCGCCTGCTCTACGTGCTGCGCCCCGGGGCCACCGAGGCCATACGCGCCGACCGCGACGCGGTGACGGCACTGCTCAATGGGCACCCCGACGAGCAGCGGCAGTTTGCCTCGCAGTGCGCCGACGGCTCCTACGAGGCCGAGAACGCCATACACTACCTGCTGCTGGCCGGGGTCATAAGATGACGCTGCGGCCGCGGCCATGACCATAACCAAAACCACACACCACACACATCATGAATCCACTGTACATCATCTGGAATCCCAGCGACACGGCTCTCCGCATCGGACACTTCGCCCTGCACTGGTACTCCCTGTGCTGGCTCGCGGGACTGCTGCTGGCATATCTCATAGTAAGGAAGCTCTACCGTGAGCAGAAGATAAAGGACGAGCTCTTCGACCCGCTCTTCATATACTGCTTCGTGGGCATCATCGTGGGTGCGAGACTGGGCCACTGCCTCTTCTACCAGCCCGACTTCTTCCTCTCGTCGTGGAAGCACGTCGTGGAGATATTCGTGCCCATAGAGTTTCTTGAGGGCGGCGGATGGAAGTTCACTGGCTACCGCGGCCTCGCCTCCCACGGCGGCACGCTCGGCCTCATGCTCGCCCTGTGGCTCTACCGCCGCAAGACGGGCCTGAGCCTCTGGCAGGTGCTCGACGACATAGCCATAGCCACGCCCGTGACGGCGTGCCTCATACGCCTCGGCAACCTCATGAACTCCGAGATACTCGGACGCGTCACCGACCTGCCGTGGGGCTTCTACTTCGTACAGGCAGGGCCCGAGATGGCAGCGCAGCCGCGCCACCCGGGGCAGCTCTACGAGGCCATAGCCTACTTCATATTCTTCTTCGTGGGGTGGTGGCTGTACCGCAAGCACCCGCAGCGCGTGGGCTCGGGCTACTTCTTCGGACTGTGCCTGACGCTCATCTTCACGTTCCGCTTCTTCATAGAGTTCACCAAGGACATACAGGTGTCATTCGAGTCGTCCATGCCCCTCGACATGGGCCAGATACTCTCCATACCCTTCGTGGTGCTCGGCGCGTGGTGCATGCGCCGCGGCCTGAAGGCCGGCAAGTGACGGCTCCGCGCCCACTGCCCGCAACTTCTGACGGCGGCACACCACATTCTGTCACGCCCTGCTTTGCTCATATCGGGCAAAGCAGGGCGTGATTATTTATATACCACCTACGGAAAACACATGAAAACCGCACTTTTTCTGCCGAAAACGCGTTTTTATCACGTTTCAATTGTTAAAATCATAAGTTTTTTTTAATATTTCTTGTGGTTATTAACAAAATGTGATAATTTTGCAAAATGAAAGTAAAAGCGGACAAAAAGTTACGAAAAAAAAAAAAACGTATGTTTTGCTTTTAATCTGACATTTGACATACGCAAACACAAAACAAGTGCATCGGCTTAACAAGCACCTTGCATTCACTGTCAAGCGCTGCTGCGGAGCATTCCGCCACACACGCCCGATGGCTATTGAGAACCGAGACGGCGACAACACTCATAGAGAGAGCAACGACTCAAGTAAACAGAGCAACAACTCATATAGAGAAAGCAACACCTCATACACAGACAACAACAATTAATGTAAAATAACAGATTATTTAGAGAGAATTTTATGGAAAAAAGACTAACAATGATTCTTGCCAGTCTGTTCCTGTGCATAGGAATGGCACTGGCTCAGACCAAAGTCAGCGGAGTCGTTACGTCGAGCGAGGACGGCGAACCCGTAGTCGGAGCTTCCGTAAAGGTGGTCGGCACCAACACCGGTACCGTGACCAACATAGACGGACAGTTCTCGATACAGACAGCAGCCGACGCGAAGCTCGAGATATCGTACATCGGCATGCAGACTAAGACAGTGAAGGTATCTCCCAAGATGAAAATCGTGCTCGACCCCGACAACCAGACCCTCGATGAGGTGATGGTGGTGGCATTCGGTACGGCCAAGAAGAGCGCGTTCACGGGTTCCGCCGCCGTGATGGACTCCAAGGAGCTCAGCAAGAAGGTCACCACCAACGTGGCAGAGAGCCTCGTGGGTTCGGTGGCAGGTCTGCAGTTGCGCGGACAGTCGGGACAGCCCGGTACCTCCGCAGTGCAGGGCGACGACCCCTCTTCGGGTATCAAGATTCGTGGTATAGCCTCAATGTATGCTTCTACCAACCCGCTGGTTATCGTCGACGGTGCACCCTACCCCGGCAACCTCTCAAGCATTCCCTCTGACGACATAGAGAGCGTCACCGTGCTCAAGGACGCTGCATCGGCCGCACTCTACGGTGCGCGTGGTGCCGCAGGTGTCATCATCGTGACCACAAAGAGCGGCAAGAACCGCGACGCCGAGATAACGGTTGACGCAAAGTGGGGTGCCAACTCACGCGCCGTACAGGACTACGACGTCATCACCGATCCCGCCGAATATTATGAGGCTGCATACGCTGCAACCTATAACAAAGCCTACTATGGTGAGGGCCTCTCGGCATCGGCTGCCAACATCGCTGCCAACAACACCATGCTCAAGGGTCTGGCTTACAACATCTACACCCTGCCCGAGGGCCAGCAGCTCATCGGTATGGACGGTAAGATCAATCCCGCAGCCACACTCGGCCGCACATACGAGAAGAACGGTGAGAAATATTACCTCACTGGCGACGACTGGAACAAGGCTGCCTACAAGACAGCGATGCGCCAGGAGTATAACATCAGCGCCAAGGGCTCTTACGACCGTGGCTCGTTCTATGCCTCTGCAGGCTACCTCAACGACGAGGGTATCATCGACAACTCAAGCTACGAGCGCATCAGCGCACGCGCCAAGGCCGACTACCAGGCAAAGAAGTGGTTGAAGCTCGGCGTTAACGCACAGTATGTTCACTCTGACACCAAGTCGAGCCCTAACCTCGACGAGAATATGGGTTCTGCCAACATCATGTATTTTGCTTCACGCATCGCTCCCATCTACCCCATCTACATCCGTAAGATGGGCGACGACGGCAAGCCCTACATCGCTACCGACAAGTATGGTCACCAGCGTTACGACTACGGTCTGCCCGCCGGCTACGGCATGACACGTCCGTTCATGGCAACAGGTAACCCCCTCGGCGCCAACAAGTACAACACCAACGACCTCGGTGTGAACCAGCTCAACGGCACATTCATCGCCGACATCAGCTTCACAGACTGGTTGAAGCTCAACGTCACGAGCAACGTAAACTACAACACTGCTGAGCAGAGCATCTATACCAACTCGTTTGAGGGTCCTGGCTCTGGCGACAACGGTCGTCTGCAGAAAGGCAACACCAACACCCTGCGCACCAACAACACGCAGACGCTGACCTTCATGAAGAGCTTCGGCAAGCACAATGTTGACGCTCTCGTGGGTCATGAATATTACAAGCAGCAGGTCAAGTATCTCTATTCAGCAGC
>JALFIM010000048.1 GCA_022775985.1 Prevotella sp. | reverse complement strand
GTACGTGTTCGACCACATCGGGATGAACAGCCGCATAGACGAGATACAGGCCGCCGTGCTGCGCGTGAAGATGGGATATGTGGACGAGGAGAACGGCATACGCCGCCGCAACGCACTCATATACTTCGACACCATACGTTCCGGCTGTGTGCGGCTCATGCCCCGAGGATATGCCTCAGACAACGTGTTCCACATATTCCCAGTGCTGTGCAGCCACCGCGACGAGCTGCGCGAGTGGCTGCTCGGCCGAGGCATACAGACTGACGTACACTACCCCATACCGCCGCACAGGCAGAAGTGCTACGCCGACATGGCGGAGCTGCGGCTGCCCATAACCGAGGGCATACACCGCGACATACTGTCGCTGCCCGTCAACCAGACTCTCACGCCCTACGACATACGCACCGTGGCCGAGGCCATCAACCACTTCAACGCGCTATGACACAGCCTTCCACACCCATGACACAGACCATACGGCAAGGCGCATACGCCATGACACGCATCACGGCCAACGAGTATGAGGGGCTGTTCGCGCCCTGCTGTCACATATATGACAGCGCGGACTTCTGCGAGCTCAACCGTCACAAGGCCGACAGTATGCACTATCTTGTCGTAAGCGACACGAAGGCACGCTTCGGCATAGTGCTCGGCGAGCGCTGCGGACGGCTGCTATCGCCTTTCTCCGCGCCTTTCGGCGGTTTCACCACCAACCGCGCACAGCGGCTTGAGGGCATGGAGGCGGCCACAGAGTTGCTCACGAGCTACGCACGGGGGCTCGGCCTGACGTGGCGCATCACGCTGCCGCCACTGGCGTACGACTGCACGCAGCTCTCCAAGTGGGCCAACGTGCTCGGGCGCATGGGCCGCCTGCTATACTCCGACCTCAACTATCACATGCCGCTGCATGCCGACACCGACTACATGGATATCATAACGTCGGGGGCACGCAACAAGCTGCGCGGTGCCATGCGGCACGGCATGGAGCTTCACAAACTGCGCGGCGACTGCCGCGACGACATAGCACGCGCCTATGCCGTGATACGGCAGAACCGTGAGGAGCACGGCTATCCGCTGCGCATGTCGCTCGACGATGTGGTGGCCACGGCCCCAGTGGCACGCGCCGACTTCTTCGTGCTCACGCATGAGGGCACAGACGTGGCGGCGGCACAGATACACAACGTGGCCACGGGCATAGCACAGGTCATATACTGGGGCGACATAGCGGCGGCATCGGTGCTCCACCCCATGAACCTGCTGGCCGCACTGCTCTACCGCCACTATGCCGACGCAGGGTACCGCATGCTCGACATAGGGCCGTCTACCGAAGACGGGGTGCCCAACTACGGCCTGTGCGCGTTCAAGGAGGACACTGGATGCCACGTGTCTCCGAAACTCGTGTTCGGGAGCCTGTGACCTCTTGCCGTACCGAAGGGCTGCGTATGTGGCTCTGCCAAACGCCTTTACGCCTGTCACGGACGTACCATAAAGCGGACTATACGGAATGAAAATGCAATAATTTTGCCTGTACTGACCGCGTATGTGCAAAAAAAACGCTACCTTTGCAAAAAGTTTTATGACGTTATCGCAACAAGTCTGTCACCGCGCAGACGGCACACCGCGATGCTCTAAGATACAGCACATTACGCAGTCATAACAATACGCAAACACCCGACGATATGGCAAGCATTTCCATCACATGCCGCATAATGGCGGCAGTGGCAACAGCCGCATTGGCCTTGCTGCCGCACCCCTCACATGCCGTCACGGCATGCAATGTCCAAGACACCACCATCATAGTGCGCGGCGACTCCATAGCCGCTGCCGACTCCGCACATACGCGCCACGGATTCGTAGCGCGGCTCATAGAATACTTCGCCAAGAGCGACAAGCCCGACCCCGACAAGCGCATAGACTTCGGCATAATAGGCGGGCCGCACTTCGCGTCCGACACCGGCGCGGGACTCGGACTGGTGGCATCGGCCACCTACTCCACCGACCGTTCTGACTCCACGCTCGAGCGGTCTAACGCCTCGCTGTACAGCGATATGACCACCAAGGGGTTTCTCATGATAGGACTGCGCGGCAACAACTTCTTCCCGCACAACCGCATACGCATGGACTACAGGCTGTACGTGTACACGTTTCCATCGTATCTGTGGGGGTTCAGCTACGACCAGAGCGACACCGACTCCAACAAGAGCAAGTACAGCCGCACGAAGTTTGAGGTCATGACGCGTCTGCTCTACCGTCTCGACAGGCACTCATACGTGGGCCCCATCGTGCGCTACCAGTACGTACACGCCTACAAGCTGAAGGACATCGCGCCGCAACTGCTCGCCGGCATGCCTATGACGGTGAGCGATATTGGCGTGGGACTGAGCTACACGCTCGACTCACGCGACTTCATGCTCAACGCCTCCAGGGGATGGTTCGTGCAGATAGACCTCACCTCCAACCCACACTTCCTCGGCAACAAGAACACATACTACACTGCCGAGGCGCAGGTAGCCACATACCGGCGGGCTTGGCGCGGCGCCATCATAGCAGGAGAACTGCACACACGGCAGTCCACAGGGCACGTGCCGTGGCCCATGCTGGCCGAGGTGGGCTCCAGCAACCGCATGCGCGGCTACTACGAGGGGCGGTACCGCGACAAGAACGTCATTGAAGCGCAGGTGGAGCTGCGCCAGCACATCTGGCACCGCAACGGCATGGTGCTGTGGCTCGGGGCCGCAGAGGTGTTCGACGAGTACCAGAGCATGCGTTTCAAGCACATACTGCCCAACGCCGGCGTGGGCTATCGGTGGCAGTTCAAGAAGGGTGTGAACGTGCGGCTCGACTACGGTTTCAGCCGCAACGGGGGCGGATTCATATTCAACATCAACGAGGCTTTCTGACGGTTGCCGCACATGCCGACGATAATACAAACGGCAAGAGCCGATACACAAGCAGCAGAAGTCGATGACACAAGCAGAAAGAGCCGACAATACAAACTGCAATACATGAGACAAAAAGCATTATACTTCCTGTTCCTGGCAGTGCTCATACTGCCCAACATCATCCTCACATTCACCGAGGGGCACGGCCTCACGGCATGTATCGCCGCCGTGACGTTGCCCCTGGCCGCATACGGCGTGCTGATGTCGCTGAGCCGGCGCACGGCACGCACCTTCGTGCTGGCATTTCCGCTGCTGTTTCTCGGCGCATTCCAGATAGTGCTCACCTACCTATACGGCCGCGGCCCCATAGCCGTGGATATGTGGCTCAACCTCGTGACGACCAACTCGGGCGAGGTGGGCGAGCTGCTCTCGCAGCTCATACCGGCCATAGTGTGGGTGGTGGTGATATACATCCCGCCGATAGCCGTGGGCATCGTGGGATGGGTGCGGCACTGGCAGGCAGACGGGGCTTTCATAAGGCGGTCGCTGCAAGTGTCGCTGTGTGGGCTGGCGGCGGCATTGCTGTTCACCGCTGGGGCCACGGCCGCAGGGGCTCTCACGCCAACCAACGACATATTCCCCATCAACGCGTGCTGCAACCTCAGCATGGCGTTCGGACGGGAGAAAGCCTCGGCGCAGTACGTAGAGGCCGTGCGCGGCTTCAGCTACAACGCCACGTGCGAGCCTTCTGACACCATGCCGCAGGTCATAGTGTGCGTCATAGGCGAGACGAGCCGCGCCGACAACTGGCAGCTCTACGGCTACGGGCGGCGCACCAACCCCAAGCTGTCGGCCGTAGGCGGCCTCACGGTGTTTACCGACTACATGAGCCAGAGCAACACCACGCACAAGAGCGTGCCCATACTGCTGTCGCCGGCATCGGCAGAGGACTACGACATACTCTACCGAACGAAGGGCATAGCGGCAGCTTTCAGCGAGGCCGGGTACCACACGGTGTTCATATCCAACCAGCAGCGCAACCACTCGTTCATCGACTTCCTCGGCGAACAGGCCGACGAGGTGCTGTTCCTGCGTGACAAACAGCCCCTGATGTCGCCCGACGGCAGCATGGTGGCACCCTTGGCGAGGGTTCTCGCACGCAGCAAGGACAGGCGCACGTTCATCATACTGCACACCTACGGCTCGCACTTCGACTACGAGGACCGCTACCCACGGTCGTTCGCACGCTTCAAGCCCGACCATATAGAGAGCGCGAAGAGGCAACTGCGCACACAGCTCGTCAACGCCTACGACAACTCCATAGCCTACACCGACCAGTTGCTGGCCGACATCATAACCATGCTCCGACGGCACGGCGGCAGCACGGCCATGCTCTACACCGCCGACCACGGCGAGGACATCTTCGACGACAGCCGTGGCCTGTTCCTGCACGCATCGCCGTTCCCTTCGTTCTACCAACTGCACGTGCCGCTGATAGTATGGACGAGCGAGGCATACCGCCAGCATCATGCCGACGTAGCGGCCGCCCTGAGCCTCAACAGCCGCCGCCCCGCAGCCAGCAACAGCGTGTTCCATACGCTGCTGGGCATGGGAGGGGTGTCTACTCCCTACCGCAACGACTCACTGTCACTGGCAAGCCGCTCGTACACACCGCACCGGCGGCTGTTCATCGACGACCACAACACGCCGCTCACATACCGTGAGTGCATGCAAGAAGAGGACATAAGTCTAATGAAACTCAAACATATCAGTTATGAATAAATTGTTGTTACAGACGGCAGCGGCCTTCATGGCACTCACCGTCACTACCGCCGGCGAGGCGGCAGCACAGCAGACGAAGCACCTGCTGAAGTTCGGCGACATGAACCAATGGGTGACTCGCAACGTGAAAGAGAGCGGAATAATTGGCGGCAAGACCAAGACGCTCTACGAGATAGCCCCCACCAAGACGTGGCAGCAGAACGCTCCGTACAAGAACTACGGCGGGTCGCCGTGGGGTACGTCCAACGTCATGGCCAAGGTGACGGGCATCACCAAGACCAACACGTCGGTGTACCGCGATGAGCACCCCGGACACGGTCACTGTGCCAAGCTCGTCACACACATAGAGAAGTGCGTGGTGCTGGGCATCGTCAACATCAAGGTGCTCGCGGCCGGCTCCATATACCTCGGCGAGACACTGGAGCCCATCACCAGCACGTCAAACCCCATGGCCAAGCTCGACGCGGGCATGAAGTTCACGGGGCGGCCCAAGGCCCTCGTGTTCGACTATAAGGTGCAGCTGTCGGGGCAGAAAAACCGCATACGCGAGACCGGCTTCAGCAAGGTAAAGACCGTAGACGGCATAGACATGTGCGACTGCGTGTGCCTGCTCCAGCACCGTTGGGAGGATGCCAACGGCAATATCTACGCCAAGCGCGTGGGCACCATGGTGGTGAGGTTTAACAAGTCCACCAGCGGATGGGTGGAGAATGCCTCGTTCCCCATACACTACGGCGACATCACCAAGCAGAGCTTCTACAAGCCATACATGGGTCTGCTCAGCGGCGACGACACCAAGTACGCACGCAACAGCAAGGGCAAGATGGTGCCCGTGAAGGAGACGGGATGGGCTTCGGCCTCAGACACGCCCACACACATGGTGCTCCAGTTCGACTCCAGCCACGGCGGCGCGTACATAGGCTCCGTGGGCAACACCCTCTGGATAGACAACGTAGGCGTGACCTACTGACACCGCCCCACACTCACGGCCCTGCGGCCACACATCACAGGCAGCCCCTGACAGCGCACCACGCGCCGTCAGGGGCTGTCGGCGTAATAAGCCCCATGCCGCCGTGTCTGGCCACGGCGGCCACGAAGCGGCTTCGGCGAGGAAGTTTTAAAATCCCTTAAAAATAAAATAATTTTGCTTATATAATAAGGTATAAGAAAAAGTTTTGCTTACTTTTGCGCCCTAAACAAAGGACATACTATAAATATATGCAAGACAACTTAGTGATAGTAGAGAGCCCGGCAAAGGCTAAGACCATAGAGAAATTCCTCGGCAAGGACTTCAAGGTGATGTCGTCGTACGGACACATCCGCGACCTTAAGAAGAAGGAGCTCAGCATCGACATGACGACGATGCACCCGACATACGTCATACCCAAGGAGAAGGAGAAACTCGTAAGCGAGCTCAAGGCGAGTGCCAAGAAAGCCAAGAAGATATGGCTCGCTTCCGATGAGGACCGCGAGGGAGAGGCCATCTCATGGCACCTGTGCGAGGTGCTCGGACTTGACGAGGCCAAGACCAGCCGCATAGTGTTCCACGAGATTACGAAGCCGGCCATCGTGGCCGCCATAGAGCATCCGCGCCACCTCGACATGAATCTCGTCAACGCGCAGCAGGCCCGCCGCGTGCTCGACAGGCTCGTGGGCTTCAAGCTCTCGCCCGTGCTGTGGCGCAAGGTGAAGCCGGCCCTCTCGGCAGGACGCGTGCAGAGCGTGGCCGTAAGGCTCATAGTGGAGCGCGAGCGCGAGATACAGGCGTTCAAGAGCAAGCCCTACTACCGCGTAAGCGCCATCTTCGCCATCACCAATCCCGACGGGTCGCAGTCGGAGGTCAAGGCCGAGCTCGACAGGAGATTCGCACAGCACGAGGAGGCCAAGGCTTTCCTTGAGCAGTGCATCAACGCCGAGTTCACCGTGGAGGAGGTGAGCAAGAAGCCCCTGAAACGCTCACCCGCGCCACCGTTCACCACGTCCACGCTGCAGCAGGAGGCCGCCCGTAAGCTCGGCTTCACCGTATCGCACACCATGATGCTGGCCCAGCATCTCTACGAGGACGGAAAGATAACGTACATGCGTACCGACAGCGTGAACCTCTCCAAGCTCTGCATCGGCGCGAGCAAGGAGAAGATAACGCAGCTCTACGGTGCGGAGTACAGCCAGCCACGCAACTTCCACACCCACTCCAAGGGCGCACAGGAGGCGCATGAGGCCATACGCCCCACCGACATGAGCGCCACCGAGATAGAGGGCACGGCACAGGAGCGACGCCTCTACGAGCTGATATGGAAGCGCACAGCCGCAAGCCAGATGGCGGAGGCGCAGATAGAGAAGACCACCGTGACGATAGGCATAGCCGATGCGTCAAGGTCTGCCGCTGCCACAAGCACGGATGCCTCAGCACAGCAGCAGGCAAAAGGTGCTGACGACGCTCTCGCCGCCAAGTTCATAGCAAGCGGCGAGGTGGTGAAGTTTGACGGTTTCCTCAAGGTCTACCGCGAGTCCGTAGACGATGAGCCGTCGGCCGACAGCGAGTTCGCGCACAATCTGCCGCCCATTAGCGAGGGCGACAAGCTGCAGCGCCGCGAGATAACGGCCACTGAGCGGTTCTCACAGGGCCCTGCGCGGTACAGCGAGGCAAGCCTCGTACACAAGCTCGAGGAGCTGGGCATAGGCCGTCCGTCAACATACGCGCCCACCATCAGCACCATACAGCAGCGCGAGTATGTGCAGAAGGGCGACAAGAAGGGCGAGGAGCGCACCTACACCATAGACACCCTGCGCGGCATACAGGTCACCACCAAGAACAAGCGCGAGCTCACCGGCAACGAAAAGGGCAAGCTGTTGCCCACCGACATAGGCACCGTGGTCAACGACTTCCTCATAGAAAACTTCCCCGACATACTCGACTACAACTTCACGGCACGCGTGGAGCAGCAGTTTGACCAGATAGCCGAGGGCAAGGAGGAGTGGACGGACATGATGCAGACCTTCGAGAAGGGCTTTGAGCCCACCGTGGAGAAGGTCATCAACGCACGCTCCGAGCACAAGGCCGGCGAGCGGCAGCTCGGCACCGACCCCAAGAGCGGGCGGCCGGTGTTCGTTAAGATAGGCCGCTTCGGCCCCGTGGTGCAGATAGGCGCGGCCGACGACAAGGACAAGCCGCTCTTCGCGCAGCTCCCCTCCGACAAGCGCATGGACTCCATAACGCTCGACGAGGCACTCGAGCTGTTCCGCCTTCCGCGCACCGTGGGCGAGTTTGAGGGCACGCCCGTGGTGATAGGCGCAGGACGCTTCGGGCCCTACGTCATGCACGACAAGAAGTACGTGTCGCTGCCCAAGGGCGAGGATCCGCTCACCACTACCCTCGACACCGCCGTGGCTCTCATCCTCGAGAAGCGCAAGCAGGACGAGCAACGGCACCTCCGCACATACAGCGAGGACGCGAAGCTCGAGGTGCTCAACGGCCGCTACGGCCCGTACATAGCCTACGACGGCAAGAACTACCGCATACCCAAGGCGCAGCACGACAAGGCGGCGGAGCTCACCTACGAGCAGTGCATGGAGATTGTCAACAACACACCGGCCAAGAAGAAGTAACACCACGACGCTCATGCAACGCATCATCATAATAGGATACATGGGAGCCGGCAAGACCACCGTAGGCAAGGCCCTCGCCAAGGCCATGGGCCTTACCTTCTACGACCTCGACTGGTACATAGAGAGCCGCATGCGCAAGACCGTGAAGGAGATATTCGACGAGTCGGGCGAGGAGGGATTCCGCCGCATAGAGCACAACATGCTGCACGAGGTGGCGGAGTTTGAGGACGTGGTGGTGAGCTGCGGAGGCGGCACGCCGTGCTTCTTCGACAACATGGAGTACATGAACCGCCAGGGCGACACGCTGTACCTGAAAGCCTCTCCCGACGTGCTCTTCGGGCACCTGAGGATGGGTAAGTCTGTCAGGCCGCTGCTCCTCGGCAAGACTCCAGAGCAGGTCAAGGACTTCATAGGCAAGCAGCTCAAGCAGCGCGAGCCCTTCTACTCACAAGCCCGCCACACACTCGACGTGAGCCTCATGGACAGCTACGACAAGATACAGCAGTCTGTGCAGAAGGCCATGCGCCTACTCGCGCCGCAAGGCAGCCCCGACCACAACATCACACACACTTCCAATACTGACAGAAAATGAAGAAATGGACTATCGATGACTCACGTGAGCTCTACAACATCAACGGATGGGGCACATCATACTTCGGGGTCAACGAGAAGGGCGACATATACGTGTCGCCGTGCAAGGACAACGTGAGGATAGACCTCCGCGACGTAATGGACGAGCTCCAGCTCCGCGATGTCACGCCGCCGGTGCTCCTGCGGTTTCCCGACATCCTCGACAACCGCATAGAGAAAACGTCGAGCTGCTTCAAGAAGGCCGCCGAGGAGTACCACTACAACGGGGAGAACTTCATAGTCTACCCCATCAAGGTGAACCAGATGCAGCCCGTGGTGGAGGAGATTATCTCGCACGGCCGCAAGTTCAACCTCGGCCTGGAGTGCGGCTCCAAGCCCGAGCTCCACGCCGTCATAGCAGTGCAGTGCCAGAGCGACTCCATCATAGTGTGCAACGGCTACAAGGACCAGAGCTACATAGAGCTTGCGCTGCTCGCCCAGAAGATGGGCAAGCGCATATTCATCGTGGTGGAGAAGATGAACGAGATAGGACTCATAGCCACCGCCGCCAAGAAGCTCGGCGTGCGGCCAAACATAGGCATACGCATAAAGCTCGCCTCAAGCGGGTCGGGCAAGTGGCAGGAGAGCGGCGGCGACGCGTCGAAGTTCGGGCTCCGCGCCTCTGAGGTGCTCCACGCCCTCGAGCAGCTCGACGAGAAGGGTCTGCACGACTGCGTGCGCCTCATACACTTCCACATAGGCTCGCAGATAACCAAGATACGCCGCATACAGACCGCCCTGCGCGAGGCCGCCAACTTCTACATACAACTGCACAAGATGGGCTACAACATCGACTTCGTAGACTGCGGCGGCGGACTGGGCGTAGACTACGACGGCACGCGCTCGTCGTCGAGCGAGAGCTCCGTCAACTACTCCATACAGGAGTATGTCAACGACTGCGTGTACACCTTCGTTGACGCTTCCAACAAGAACAGCATTCCACACCCCAACCTCATCACCGAGAGCGGACGCTCGCTGTCGGCCCACCACTCCGTGCTCATCACCGACGTGCTCGAGACCACGTCGCTGCCCGAGATGCGCGACGACTTCGAGCCGTCCGACAGCGACCACCAGCTCGTCAAGGACCTCTACGAGATATGGGACAACCTCAACACGCGCACCATGCTCGAGGACTGGCACGACGCGGAGCAGATACGCGACGAGGCCCTCGACCTCTTCTCGCACGGCATAGTAGACCTCCGCACGCGGGCCGAGATAGAGAGCATGTACTGGAGCGTGTGCCGCGAGGTCAACTCCATGGCCAAGACGCTCAAGCACATGCCCGATGAGCTGCGCGGCCTCGACAAGCTGCTCGCCGACAAGTATTTCTGCAACATATCGCTATTCCAGTCGCTGCCCGACTCCTGGGCCATAGACCAGCTCTTCCCCATTGTGCCCATACAGCGGCTCGACGAGCGGCCCACGCGCAACGCCACGCTGCAGGACATCACCTGCGACAGCGATGGCAAGATAGCCAACTTCGTGACCAACCGACAGGCCTCGCACGTGCTCCCCGTACACCCCATACGCAAGAACGAGGACTACTATCTCGGCATATTCCTTGTGGGGGCCTACCAGGAGATACTCGGCGACATGCACAACCTCTTCGGCGTCACCAACGCCGTGCACATATCCGTCAAGGACGACACCTATCACATAGACCAGATATTCGACGGCGAGACCGTGGAGGAGGTGCTCGACTACGTGCAGTACAACCCCAAGAAACTCGTGCGGCAGCTCGAGATATGGGTGACGAAGAGCGTCAAGGCAGGCAAGATATCGCTCGAGGAGGGCAAGGAGTTCCTCAGCAACTACCGCTCCGGGCTCTACGGCTACACCTACCTGGAGTGACAGGGCGTGCCATTCGCGCCATTCGCGATACTATCCACATAGTGTAATCACCAATATCATTATATTGCCAAGAATTAGTTGTTTCACTGACTCTTGGCAATAAAAACAAGAAGAGCCCTTCTATACAAGATAAGCTCTCGACACTCACTTAGCATACAACAAACCGACTATTATGCAACAGATAACAGTAATAAAGGTGGGCGGAGCCGTGGTAGAGGACGACGCACAGCTCACGCAGCTGCTCACCGACTTCAGTCACATCGCCGGCCCCAAGGTACTCGTACACGGCGGCGGCCGCAGGGCCACCAAGGTGGCCTCCGCCCTGGGCATAGAGAGCCACATGGTGGGCGGACGGCGCATCACCGACCGTCAGATGCTCGACGTGGTGACGATGGTCTACGGCGGACTGGTCAACAAGAACCTCGTGGCACGCCTGCAGGCCATGGGCATCAACGCCATAGGTCTCACGGGCGCCGACATGGATGTCATACGCTCGCACAAGCGTCCGCTGAAAGACGGCATCGACTTCGGCTTCGTGGGCGACGTAGACCGTGCCGACGGGCAGCGGCTCAGAAGCCTCATCGACAGCGGCATAGTGCCCGTGATGGCACCGCTCACCCACGACGGCAAGGGCAACATACTCAACACCAACGCCGACACCATAGCCGCCGAGACGGCCAAGGCCCTCGCCCCATACTACGACGTGACGCTCACCTACTGCTTCGAGAAGAAGGGCGTGCTCGCGCGTCCCGACGACGATGACAGCGTGATACCCACCATCACACGCGCCGACTTCGCACGCTACGTGGCCGACGGCACCATAGCCGGCGGCATGATACCCAAGATAGAGAATGCCCTCGATGCCATAAGCCGAGGCGTGGCACGCGTGGTGATAACAGGCCGCGTGGGCAGCGACACGCGCACCGTCATCACCGAGTGACGTGGAGCGCAAGCACCGCACGGTGTTAAAATGGGTTAAAATCCGCACCCCACACCCCGCATCTGTAACTTTAAGGCCCATCAACCGTCAATCAACATAGAGAGAAGATGAGAAAAATCAGTTTCCGTAACGACGTGCTGCCGCTGAAGAACGCTCTTTACCGGCTGGCCCTGCGCATCACTCTCAACCGCGCAGAGGCTGAGGACATCGTACAGGACACGCTGATAAAGATATGGGACCGCCGCGACTCATGGGACGAGATAGAGTCCATCGAGGCGTTCAGCATGACCGTATGCCGCAATCTCTCGCTCGACCGCATAAGCCGGCACGACAACCGCAACGCCTCGCTCGACGACGAGAAGGTGGAGCGTCCGGCCACCGCCGCCGACCCCTACGAGCACACGCAGCAGCAAGACCGCATAGCCATGGTGAGGAGCCTGGTAGACAGTCTGCCCGAGAAGCAGCGCACCTGTCTGCAGCTGCGCGACTTCGAGGGGAAGCCCTACAAGGACATAGCCCACATCATGGGCATCACCGAGGAGCAGGTCAAGGTGAGCATCTTCAGGGCGCGGCAAGCGATAAAACAGAAATTTCAACAGATTGACAACTATGGACTATAAGTATATACAACAGCTCCTGGACCGCTACTGGCAAGGCGACACCTCAATAGAGGAAGAGAACATCCTGCGCCAGTTCTTCATCCAGCCCAACGTGCCCGACGAGCTGCTACAATACCGCGCTCTCTTCGTGTACGAGCACGACGAGTCGGCCACCGACACGCTCGGCACCGACTTCGACGAGCGCATGATGAGCCTCATAGACGAGGGGCAGCCCACCGTGAAGGCACGCCGCATAACGCTCAGGCAGCGTCTCATACCGCTCTACAAGGCAGCGGCAGTGGTGGCCATAGTGCTCACGCTGGGCAACGCGGCGCAGTTCTCCTTCGACAACCGCCAGCAGTATGAGCAGACATGGCAAGGCGTGAGACAGACCGACGGCGGCTCCGTGGCCCTGTCAGACTCCGCCACCATAGACACGCTGCACAAGAGCAGCATGGAGACCACCATGCCCGTGGAGCGCAACATACTCAAATAACAGAGCAATTTCTATGCTTTCTCTATATAAAAATCATGTTTAGTAAAACAATACGAGACTGTGAAGCCTCGCTTTCTCTCAAAATTTTCATAACATACTGACGTGAACGGCCGCACCTGCAAGCAGATGCGGCCGTTTCTTTTTCATGCCACTGCGGGCCGTGTACTTCAGCGTCACTCGTCAGACTGTACCGCCTTCGACACCTTGGCTATTAGCATGTTACGCAAGGCAAGCGTGTCATTATCATGGATTTTGTCCATCAATATCTTGAGCGACTGCGACACATAGTCGCGCTCCACATCGCTGAGGGCCGCGCCTCTGTTGTCATACAGCTCGTTTATGCGCGAGAGTAAGCGCATGATAACGAGTTTTCGGTTGCCGTAATACTTATTATCAAGTATCTTGGTGAGCAGCAACATCGTGTCGTTGTAAGATTGTATGAAGTCGTGCCTACTGCCCATCATGCGCACGTAGTCGGGACTCGTCCCATACAGCGCCATGGCCTTGCCCACCAGCATGTCGCCGCGTGTCTGCCACGTCAGCGCGTAGGCATAGCGTTTGCCCGTCTCAGTGCTGTCGGCGAACAGCTGCACGTTGTAGTTGTCGGCCGCCGCATTGCCTATCACCACCGACTTGGAGGCATTGTCGTACACCAGGGCTACGGAGTCAGACTTCAATGCGTCCGCCACTAAAGAGTCGTCTGTGGGCAGGGCACGTCTGCACTTTGAGAAAGAGGCATCCTGTGCACCATCGTCAAGGGCCTTGCTGTAGGTACTGAGCATGCCGTCCTTGTCCTTGGGCAGTGCGAACATCACGCATTTCACATACCCGTCGGACACGGTCTCCGACGATGATGCCACCATACAGTCGGCATCGCTGACGCTCTTCACGAAACTGTCGTACGCCACGGCCACCGTCTCGCGGCCGTCCTGCGCATAAGCCACGGCCGAGAATGCCGCCATCACTGCCCAAAGGGCCACTTTAATCGTTGTCTTCATATAATAGAGGTTTTATGGTTTGTATTCTATGGTCTGTCATGTCAGTAGGCATTGTCTGGCAGCGTGGTGCCAGTGCCATCGTCAGACGTGTCGTCATCGTAGTCGGGCAGGTCGTCCATAAGCCCCGCCATGTACGAGTCTGCCAAGCGTTGCTCCTCCTCCATGCGCCTGAGCATGTCGCTCACGGCGGCATCCTGCTCACGTACTGCGGCCGCTATGCGTGCGTCGGCCACCATCACCTGCGCGGCCACCATGGAGTCTACCGTGGCGGTGGCATACAGGTGGGCCGGCGAGGGCGGTACGTGCATGCTCTTGCGGCGCGTCATGCGGCGGCGGTGTGGTGCCTTGCCCACTGGCTGCGCTGGCGCGGCTACCGACGGCCCAGTGCCTATCACGGTGCCATGACCGCCTGTGCCAGATGGCAGTGAGTCTGTGCCGGCCACGGCAGACGCGCCCTGGCACACCAGGTCGCGTGCCAACTTACCCCCTGAATCGTCTGCCGATGACCAAGGCACTGACAGTATAACGAGTGCTGCCACGGCGGCTGCGGCGGCCATGGCGAGCAGCATCCGCACATGGCGGCGGCGTGGCCTGTCATCGGGCGTGCCGTGAGCCGTGGGCTCCGTGAGCGGCATGCCGCCCTCGAAGCAACCGAACATGGCGCGGTAGTCGTCGAGTCCGTCGCCCACCTGTGGGTGGGCCTTGAACCATAGGGCCAGCTCACGCTCCTCGTCGAGCGTGGTCTCGCCGTCCATAAACCGCGCGAGCAGCATCCTTATCCGTGTATCATCGTTGGTGTCAATCATATCTTCGTATTGTATTATACAGTTGTCATCATTGCATCTATGTGTCATCACATCCGCCACGCGGCCTGTGTGGCGGACGGCTATTGCCGCCGTCGGCGCAGTTCCTCAAGCATGGCGTGCCGCGCACGGGCCAGCAGCGTGGGCACGGAGCCGGGCGATATGCCCATGATGGCGGCTATCTCCTCCGCCGACTTGCGCTCCACCTGCCGCAGACGCAGCACCATGTACTGCCGCGTGGGCAGCGAGGCGAGCTTGCGCAGCAGCCAGTCCTCGTCCTCGTCCATCACCATACGTTCATGGGGCGTGGGCTCCCGGCTTGCCGCCGTGCGCAGAGTGCCGTCGGTAATGGCCGTGGGCTTATGGCGGCGCAGGTTGTCTACGGCCAGATGGCGACTTATGCTCACGGCGAGTGCGCGGCCATGCGCCGCCGAGCGTATGTCGGAGCGCATGTTCCAGAGCCTCAGCATGGCATCCTGTGCTATGTCCTCGCCACACGACGTGCCCACTATGGCACTGCCTGTGCGCAACGCCAACGTGCGCAGCTCGTGTGTGCTTGAGATGAATTCGCTGTCTGTCATGCCCTGTATCTGTTTCTTGCCTGTTCTGAACTATAAACGTATTATCCGTCACGAAAGACACAGCGTTAACTTATATTAACGCCTGCACGCCTACTATAAGCCATTTCTCAGAACAGACTTATAGCGAAACATCTTACTCATTTTCCAAAACCTATTATCTGCTCAATGCGTCCTATTATGTCTCTCTGCCAGACACGCCTACGCATCTGATTATCAGTGTATTGCAAAACGGCCCATTTCGCGTTGCGAAATGGGCCGTTTTGGCTTGTATTATGGGCCGAATCGCAGGGCGAAACGGCCCGTTTTGCATCGCGGTCGGCGCCACATGGCTGATGAGCGGCGGCCGCATGGGGTCATGGTCACTTCACTACCTTCTTGCCGCCGATGATGTACACGCCCGACGGGAGGGCGCTGAGGCCGCGTGCCGACGAGTATGTGGCCACGCGCACGCCGCTTAGGTCGTAGACGGGAGTGCCGTCGGCTATGTCGTCGGCAGACACCTTGCCTATGCCGCTCACTATGGAGGAGTTGATGGTCAGCTCTGTGGCTGCGGCGGCCTCGGCGTTGTTGGCCACAAAGTACGCGCTGAAGGGCAGCACGGTGGCACTGGCGGTGCGCACGAAGCGTGTGCCGTCGGCACTGAGCACGTACACGTCGCTGAGGGCGGCGGCGGTGCTGGTGCCCACATACTTGTAGTCGGTGGAGTAGGTAGAAGCCGTGCCCGATGCCACCACCTCTGCGTCGGTGGCGGTGAGGATGAGCTCCTTGCCACGGATGTCGAACTTGCTGTCGCCGCACTGTCCTGCCAGGGCGAGCAGCGACGGACGGCCGGCGTGCAGGTCGGGAGACATGTCGAAGGTGAGGTTGGTGCCGCTGACGTAGGTAAACTCGCTTATGGCGTAGTCCTTGCCGGCATCGGTGAAGCTCGTGAACCGCTCCACGGCCTGTCCGTCGGCGGTGGCTGCCTGCGGCGCGAAGGGCAGGGTGAGCGGCATGACGGCGGCGGTGTTGATGGCGGCAGGGCGCACGTACTTTATCTCCGAGGCCGTGAACGACTGCGGGAAGTGGTAAGCCTCATCGCCGTAGAGCACTATCTGGTCGGCCTTGGTGCCGCGCACTATGTTGGAGGTGATGCCCTGCATGGTGCTGAGGGTATTGGCCGTGACGGTGGCTCCCTCGTCGTAGAACACCGTGAGGTTCTTGTTCACCTCGCCGCTGGGGGCGATGGTCACGCCCACGCGCTTGCCTGGGAAGTAGAGTGCCACCACGTCGGGGCCGAAGGTCTGGCCGCCCGTGAATGGCACCACGCTCTTAGTGCCGTCAGAGCGCCACATGTATATACCCTTGTTGAAGGTGTAGTTGGCGAGGTTGGCGCTCGCTGCCTGGTCTGTATCTACATGGAAGTCGTAGCGGCTGCCGTAGTTGAGGCCGGTGTACTCGAACGTAAGCACCTTGGTCTCGCCCGGCTCTATGCTCACGTCCTGCTGCTGCACGGCACGCTGCCAGAAGTAGTTGCCCGACAGTTCCCACGACGACGACTTCACGAAACTCTTGTATGGCGTGGTGGCGGTGTTCTTGATGGTCACCTCGAAGAGCATGCTGTTGCCGTACACGAGTTCGGTGCTGCCGCTCCACGTGTGCGGAGTGACGCTCTTCACCGACACGTCGAGCGAGTTGGCCGTGGCGGCCGTCACGTTGAGCGTGCCCGTGTAGAACGCGTCATCGGCGTTTTTCGACGTGGAGAGCTGCGCCGTATGGCTGCCCTCGGTGTCGGGGGTGTACTTGAAGTATATGTCGCGCGTGGCGTGTGCGGGCACCTGTATGCAGTTGCCCGACACCCACTTGCCGTCTACGAGCAGGTATGTGTCGTGGTAGTACTCCTCATCGGTGTTGTTGGTGAGGACGGCCTTCACCTTCTGCTGCGAGCCTACCGTGCCCGAACCCTCGAATGTCAGCGAGCTCACGGTGAGGTCGTACTCGGGCATGACGGTGAGGTAGAGGTCGGTGCCGTTGCGTATCTCGGCCTTAACGTAGTTTTTCTCGCCGCTGTCACACATATTCCAGTCCTTGTCACCCTTCTTGCGGCTGCGCCACTTCAGGTAGTACACGCCGTCCTTGAGTCCGCTGCCGAGCAGGCCACTGCACCCCCATGTAGGGTAGTAGGTGCCAGGGTTGAGCGTGAAGCTGGCACCGCTGACGCGCGGGTTGAGTATGTTGCCGTTAGCGTCGTAGAGCGTCATAGCCGTCTCGAAGGTGTAGCCTGCGGACAGGTTGGTGCCGAAGGCCACTTTGATGTTGATGCTGAAGCTGCCCGTGACGGAGCGGCGCGTGTAGTGGGTCTGCTCGGGACGTATGTCGAACACGGAGCAACGCACGCGCTCGGGGTCGGGAGTCTGCGGCGTGTAGGCCGGATAGAGGCCCACCACGATGTTCTGTCCCATGGAGTAGCCGTCGGAACTGGTGCTGCCTCCTATGCCCTGCTGGTCGGGGAACATGACGGTGAGGATGAAGTAGCCGTCGCACATGCCGCCCCATCCCCAGTTCATGTGGAAGAGACCGTTGCCGTCGTAGCCGTCGCACACCCACTCATGGCCGCCAGTGCGGTCGCTGGTGTCGCCGGCCATGAGCACGGGCCGCCCTGCGGCCAGCTCGCCATAGATAAGGTCTTCCCACTGCTGGTAGGTATAGTCAGACGACGATGCGAGGTACATGTTCACGTTGTAGCCGTAGTAGTTCTTGAGAGCGGTGACACAGTTGCCCGACGATGCTCCCGAGGCAGGGCCGTAGCCCATCTGTATGGAGCGGCCCACGTAGTGCATGAGCTGCGCCACGGCGTCCTTGCTGGTCTGCGACGACGCGTCGGAGTAGGTGTCTGTCATGTGCTCCCAGTCGAAGGTCACGCCCGGCAGTGCCGGGTACGTAGTGGTGGTGTTGTTCCACCCCGAGGTGTAGCCGGGTATGCTGGCGCACTGCTCCTTAGGCCACTTCCAGAAATACATCACCTGCGACATGGCGGTGGCCACGCATCCTGTGGCCGGCAGCACGTAGTTGCCGTTGTTGTTGTACTTGGGGCACTGCTGGTTGTAGGGGTCGCCCTGGTTCCAGCGGCTCGGAACGAGCGTGGGAACGAAGTTCTTGGTGGTAGACCCTGCGGCCGTGGAGGCCACAGCACGGGCTCCGCTCTGCGCACGCTTTATGGTGCCGTTGTCGGCGGCGGCCACCACCTCCGACAGCTTGTCGAGCCATGCCCGCAGCTGGTCGGGCATGTTGTCGGCATCTATGCGGCCGCTGTCGGCGTAGCCCAGCACCTGGCGTGTGCGGTCGCTCGCCGACATGAGCACGAAACCGTTGCCCTTACCCACGTTGAAGAGGTAGTACGATGGATTCTTGATGGCCACGGTGAGCTCGCGCGAGATGGCCGACGGGGCCCTGCGCTGTCCACTCGCGACACGCGAGGCGAGGAACGACTCTGCCTCACGGCGTGCCTCCTCCTCGCTTACCGGGCCCGCACTGACGAGTGTGGGCAACAGCAGCGCGGCGGCACTGAGGATGACTGACTTGATATTCATAGTGTTTGTTGTTAGATTGTGTGATTGTCGGTCGGGATTGTAATGGGTGAAGTGGCAGCCCTGCGTGTCCCACAGGTCACGCAATGGCTTCCAATGCGCAAATATAGTGATAAAAAACTGTAATATTTGTGAATTGTAAAGCAAAAAACACAAATACCGCGTCAAAGCCGCATATCTCCGCGCTTATCGGCCGTATGCAGCCGTCTGGCGGCCGTGCCGTGGCGGTAACGTGTCGCACAGAAGGCACTCGCATAATACGCATGAGCGCATCGCGCCATATAACGTAAATGGGGCTTACAGGAAGCACAGTCCTGTAAGCCCCATGATGTATGTTGTCTCCACGTTTCTGTCGGGCAGCGCTGTCGGGCAGCCGTGGCCGTGATGCCGCGCCACTGGGCTGCGGCCGCAAGGCCACCGAGCTGCGGCCGTCAGACCGTCTGACTGCGACCGTCAGGGTATGTACTCCACGAAAGCCTCCATTGCCTCGTAGCATGCGAGGCCGAGGTCGTGATACAGCTTGGCTGTGTCGTGGTTGCGGTCCTCTGAGCGCTGCCAGAACAGACGCTCGTCGTTGCCGAGGAACGGTGCGCTCTCCATCTGCGACGAGTGCTTGAGTATGCTGTTGCGCTTGGCACGGAGCTCCTCAGGACTCATGGGCA
>JALFIM010000031.1 GCA_022775985.1 Prevotella sp. | reverse complement strand
TGCTGCACGCACTCGTTGGTGCATGTCATGGCGGCGGCCGATGCCTGCGATATCTTGCCCTTCTCGATGAGCTCCACCACGGCGTCCTGCACCACCTCGCTGAACACCTCCATGGGCGGCAGCCCCTCGCACATGCCTATGGCCTTCATCACGGCGTTGCCCGTGGCGCCCACGCCGCTCTGTATGGGGAACATGGTGGGCGGTATGTGCCCGGCGCGTATGTCGTGCCTGAAGAAGTCCACCACGTTCTGTCCTATGAGCATGGTGTCGTGCGACGGCTCCACGAAGGCGCGTGCCTCCTCGCAGATGTTGCTCTCCACCACGCCCAGTATCTTGGCGGGGTCTATCTCCACGTGGTCCTTGCCTATGCGTCCGCCCACGGAGATGAGCGGTATGGGCAGGCGGTGCGGGTACTCGTCGCACTCGTACACGTCGTGCATGAGCCGCGAGTCGGGGCTGTGGAAGTGGTTGAGCTCTATTATCACGCGTCGTGCCAGCCTCACGATGGTGGGCACTATGCCCCCGGCCGTGGTGAGGTAGGCGCGGCACTTGTCGGCGTGCTCCTCCAGGTCGCTGACCTCTATGATGGCGAGGTCTATGTCGCCGTAGAAGCCCCTGCGCAGCCGCTCGGCCACGTGCCCGAGGTGCATGTCCTCGTAGTCTATCTCGCCGAGGTTGGTGTGCGTGCGGAAGTCCTTGTTGGTGGAGAAGGGGCCGCGGAACTTTATGGCGTGTACGTTGGCGAGGTCGCCCTCGAGGCTCTGGCACCCCGATGCTCCCGTGATGATGCCTATCTGGAAGGGCTTGCCCTCGGCGTGCAGCGTGCGTGCCTTCTTGGCCACCTCGCGTATCACGGCCTTGGGTATGCCGTTGGGCGTGAATCCGCTGAACGCTACGTTGTCGCCGTCGTTGATGAGTGCTGCTCCCTCGGCAGCGGTGATTCTTGTGTAAGCCATGTGTCTGTTTGCTCTTCTTTATGCAGGTGTGATGTGGGCGTGGGGGCATTGAGGCTCGCTCTGTATGCCACGGACGCGGATTATGTTATGCAAAAATAGTATTTTTATTTGGCATAGTGGGCAATTATTCCTGAAAATAAGTGTGTATGACGGAGAAAAACATCAATGCTGTGCACTCTCGCGGCATTACTAATGCCGTATGTTATCCACATATCTTTGTTTGTGGATAACTGTATGCTGTGCACCAGTGCTTTATGAAGTTATCCACAATACATGCGGCGTTGTCCACATGGTTATGCACCATTTAATGCGTATATCCACAGCGTTATCCACACTATGTGTTGACAACTTGGTGCTCACAGCCATGCCAAGTGGTGCGCTTGCCATGGCGGCCACTGCTGCCGTGGTGGCACGTGTGGGCAGCGGCACGGCAAGCATGTGCGGCAGCGCAGCACGCGTGTGCGGTGCTGGCTATGATGGTGTGTGAGCTGTGGATAAGTGTGTGGATAACCTCGGTGAGCGGTATCTTGACAAGTGCGCAACGTGCTGATGTACAGCGGATTGCAAAACGGCCCATTTCGCAGTGCGAAATGGGCCGTTTTGCGTAGCGTTATGGGCTGGAATGCGTAGCGAAACGGGCCGTTTCGCATGAGGGCATGGTATGGGGCTTGATGGTGACGTGGCCTATTCCGTGTAGGCGTAGTCGCCTATCGTGTGGCCGGGATGGTCGGCCTTGCTGTTGTCGGTGAATGCGTAGCTTGTGCCCTGCTCGCTCTCTATGACGGTGACGTCGGTGTAGGTGAAGCCGGGGTCTATGGCCTCGAGTGTCTGGAGTACGCGCTGCGGCACCGTCATGCCGGGCTGCAGAGGGTATGAGGTGCTCTTCCACTGTATGCCGTTGTGGTTGAACAGCACCGTTTTCATCACCCCGTCGTGCCTTATGATGAACTCGTCGTCGCCAAGGTCGTTGATGTACCCGAGTATGTCCGAGCCGCTGTATTGCCGCGCTATATAGCCGAGGCTTTCCGACAGGGGGAACACATAGTCGGGATTGTTGAGTGGGTAGGTACACAGGCGGAGCACGGTGCCGTCGGCATCGGTCATCAGCGTATGCACGCAGTTGTGGGCAAGCGGAGTGTCCTGATGGTAGCGTATGATGTACTCCTTGCCCTTCAGTCCTGCGAAGTCGGCCTCCTTTATCTCGTATATGTCGTTGGCCGGACGCTCTCCGAGGCATGCCGTCAGGCTATTCTGCACGGCCATGGGCAACTGCTGCTCGTCTGTCAGCGTGCGCACGGTGCGGTTCCACTGGCTGCCTGTGTATGACACTACGCACTCGTTGCCCTGTGTGTCGGTGCATCTGATGAACGTCTCCTCATTGTCGCTGCTGTGGTAGAAGTCGCTGTATGTGCCGGCCGACTTTATGGTGAAGCCCGGGCAGCGTGTGCTGAAGTCCTGGCTCACGTTTTCAGGGAGCTTGGTATAGTCTGGATGGATGTCGCTCTCAGAGCCGCACGATGCGAGCAGAAGAGCCGCTGTGAGTAATGATAAGAAAAGCACTCTTTTCATTGTCTTTGTCTTTTTATGAGTTTATCAGTTCAAATACGGTGCGAAGGTAATACTTTTTCCGTTAAGTGGAGCATTATACCTGCATGAAATAGACAAAACGGCAGCTGAGGCGGCGGCGTGCATACGCCAAGCACCATTTCCTCTTCCGTGTGTTCGGTATGACGGGCAGGAGTGCCCTGACCACCTCCACGGTCTTTATTCCGTATGTGTCATCCCTCCACCGTCCAGTCGGTGATGTTGTGCTTCTCCACGTCGAAGTTGATGCCCACCTTCACCACGGGCAGCCCGCACTGCACGAAACGCTTGGGGTACTGCCTGATGTCTATCTGCCGCATGGCGGTGGCTGCGTCCTTGTTGAGCTTCAACTCGAAGAGATAGAGGTGCGTGGCGGTGCGGAGCACCATGTCAACGCGGCCGCGCGGCGTGCGCACCTCCACGTCTACGTAGTGGTTGAGGATGGA
>JALFIM010000154.1 GCA_022775985.1 Prevotella sp. | reverse complement strand
CCTTTAACGAGAGGATGATCCTCTTTGACCTTAACTATTTCAAGTACTGCTTCCTGAAGCCGTCGGAGCTCGACTTCCATGAGCTGAAGCTCGAGGCCAACTTCCACCTCTTCGCCAAGGACCTCGTGTCGGAGCAGGGCGAGAGTTTCCTCTACCGCGACTTCCAGGCACGCAATGTCATGCTCACGGCAGAGGGCTACCCGCAGTTCATAGACTACCAGGGCGGCCGCCGTGGCCCTTACTACTACGACCTCGCTTCGTTTCTGTGGCAGGCATCGGCACGCTATCCCAAGAAGCTGAGGCATGACCTCGTGCTCGAGTACTACAACTCACTGAAGCACTATATAGAGGTGCCGCCGCTCCGCCACTTCATGGGCCGGCTGCGGTTGTTTGTGCTCTTCCGCACGCTTCAGGTGCTCGGCGCATACGGCTACCGTGGCTACTTCGAGCGCAAGAAGCACTTCCTCGACTCCATACCGCCGGCCATAGACAACCTGCGTGACTTGCTCGCGCGTGAGAAGGACTTCCCCTATCCTTACATGATGGAGATGCTGCGCCGCCTTACGGAGCTGCCACGCTACGCACACATAGATGTCCCGGTGCTGACGCGCACCGACGGACTGCGCACTGCCGACGGCAGCCCGTACAAGTCAAACCCGCAGGACGGCCCGGCCACGTTCTCCAAGTACGACGGCAAGGGGCCGCTCGTGGTGCGCGTATACAGTTTCTCGTACCGTAAGGGCATTCCTGCCGATGAGTCGGGCAATGGTGGAGGCTACGTTTTCGACTGCCGCTCCACCCATAATCCCGGACGCTATGAGCCTTACAAGAAACTTACAGGACTCGATGAGCCTGTGATACGTTTCCTTGAGGACGACGGCGAGATACTCACATTCCTCACGAGCGTGTACAAACTGGCCGATGCGCATGTCAAGCGTTACATAGAGCGTGGGTTTACCAGCCTCATGTTCTCGTTTGGATGCACGGGCGGACAGCACCGCAGCGTGTATTCGGCGCAGCATCTTGCCGAGCATCTGCACCAGAAGTTCGGTATAGAGGTGCATGTCATACACCGTGAGCAGGGCATCTCGGAGGTGCTTGAGGCTGTGGAGAAGCAGTGACGGTGGTCGCGGCACGCCTGTATGGCGGCCTTGCCGTGCGTCACGGTGGCATGGTTACGGCCAGCGGATGTATGAAAAAGACAGTGCCCACGCCCATCAGCAATGGCTGACGGGCGTGGGCACTTTGTCGTTGTATGCCTCATGTCGTGCGGTATGGTGCTGTCGGCGTCAGTACACCCGTGGCCCGAATATGGCCGTGCCTACGCGCACTATGGTGGAGCGGCACTCTACGGCTATGCGGTAGTCGTGGCTCATGCCCCAGCTGCGCTCGCAGAACGACGCGTCGTCGGCGAAGTAGCTCGACTTCATCTCATCGAAGAAGGCTGCGCCCTCGCTGAACTCACGGCGTATCTGCTCCTCGTCGTCGGTGTTGGAGGCCATCATCATCAGTCCGCTGATGTGTACGTTGTGCAGCGTCCGCCACTCGCCGTCGGCCAGCAACTGGCGGCAGTCATCGGGCGTAAGGCCGTACTTGGTGGCCTCCTGGGCGATGTGCAGTTCCAGAAGCACGTTGATGACTCTGTCGTGAGCGGCCGCCTGCTTGTTGATTTCGCGCAGCAGCTTCAGCGAGTCTACGGCCTCAATCATGTCTATGTAAGGTGCTATGTACTTCACCTTGTTGGTCTGCAGATGCCCTATGAAGTGCCACTCTATGTCATCGGGGAGCTGGTTTACCTTCTGCGCGAGCTCCTGCTCGCGGCTCTCGCCGAACACACGCTGCCCGGCATCGTATGCGGCGCGTATGTATTCGGCAGGGTGAAACTTGCTCACCGCCACGAGTCTCACCCCGTCGGGCAGTCCGCCAAGCACCTCGTGCAGGTTGGCGGCGACGTCACTCAGTGTGCTCATTTGTCCTCCTTCTTGCCTTCCTCGGCAGCTTCGTACTCGGGCTTGTCGTCGGCAGCGGTGGCCTTCGACTGCAGCCTGTGCTCATACACGTCCATTATCTTCGTCTCTGATATGTTGGATATGACATATTCGCTGAGCGTTGTGCCCATGACCTCGTCCACGTTCTTCACGGCAGCGTTGAAAGTGCTGGCCTGTACGAGGTAGTTGGTGCTGGTGCGCTTCTCCTTTGAGGTCTTCTCGTCCATGGTGATGAATGTCACCTTGGCCTTGTACCACTTGTCGTCATTCTCTTTGTCGCTGAAGAAAATCTCACCGTATGTCGCCGGGGTGATGTTCTTCACCTCGAATTCGCCAGACACGAAGCCCTGCATCTCCTTGGTGATGACCTCCTCGGCCTCACCGAATGTGAAAGCGTCTACGACGTATGTCTCGGTCACTTTCTTCTGCATGCCGTCCTCTGACTGGCGCTCGTAGCGCACTGCTGTTTCAAACCATTTTGCTGTTATTGCTCTCATAATTATAATATGTGTAGTTTTTGAAATTCTTGTTGGGTGCTTTATCGGACGGCAAAAGTAGTAATTTATTCCGATATATGGCACAAACGGCCCCCTTAAAAAATCAAAATGGCGGCATCGGGCGGATTACACCGATGTCATACAGCCTGTGTAAGCATGTGCCCCCCGGCATATCGTATGCGCGTGTCGGGCCGTGGGCAATAAAACACACAATTGTTTCGGAAAGTCGGATTTTTGCACTAACTTTGCATTCCGATAACAAAAAGAAACAGAAAATGCCAGAAATCTCTATACGAGGACTTGAGATGCCGGAGTCGCCGATTCGCAAACTGGCGCCTCTCGCTGCCGATGCCAAGAAGCGCGGGGTGAAGGTCTACCACCTGAACATAGGACAGCCCGACTTGCCCACGCCGCAGGTGGGCCTCGACGCGCTCAAGCATATAGACAGGAAGATACTCGAGTACTCTCCGTCGCAGGGCTATCTGTCGTACAGGCAGAAGCTCGTGGGCTACTATGCGAAGTACAACATCAACGTGACGGCCGACGACATCATCATCACGTCGGGCGGCTCGGAGGCCGTGCTCTTCGCTTTCATGTCGTGTCTCAACCCGGGCGATGAAATCATCGTGCCCGAACCGGCCTACGCCAACTACATGGCTTTCGCCATATCGGCGGGCGCCAAGATACGCACCATAGCCACTACGATAGACGAGGGCTTCTCGCTGCCTAAGGTGGAGAAGTTTGAGGAGCTCATCAACGAGCGCACGCGTGCCATCATGATATGCAATCCCAACAATCCTACTGGCTATCTCTACACACGCCGCGAGATGAACCAGATACGCGACTTGGTGCGCAAGTACGACCTGTACCTCTTCTCTGACGAGGTGTACCGTGAGTATATATACACAGGCTCGCCGTATATCAGCGCGTGTCATCTTGAGGGCATAGAGCAGAATGTGATACTCATAGACTCCGTGTCGAAGCGTTACAGCGAGTGTGGAATACGTGTCGGTGCGCTTATCACCAAGAATGCCGAGGTGAGGGCTGCCGTCATGAAGTTCTGTCAGGCTCGTCTGTCGCCGCCATTGATAGGACAGATAGTGGCGGAGGCATCGCTTGACGCTCCAGAGGAGTACTACCGTGATGTGTACGATGAGTATGTGGAGCGGCGCAAGTGCCTCATAGACGGGCTCAACCGCATACCGGGCGTCTACTCACCTATACCGATGGGGGCTTTCTACACGGTGGCCAAGCTGCCTGTTGACGACTCGGAGAAGTTCTGCAGATGGTGTCTTGAGGAGTTCAACTACGAGGGCGAGACCGTGATGATGGCTCCGGCATCGGGCTTCTACACTACACCGGGGGCAGGAGTCAATCAGGTGCGTATAGCTTACGTGTTGAAGAAGGAGGACTTGTCGCGTGCTCTCGTAGTGTTGCGCAAGGCTCTTGAGGCTTATCCCGGACGCGTTGACGACGCAGGATGATACCGTCTGTGCCGCACCGCATGGCGCGGTGACGCTGGTAGGTGGTCATGAATCAATAGACACGTAGGTGCACATCACTTGGCATGTGGCCACGAATCCATAGACACGTAGGTTCTCATCGATAACCATATAGGCAAGCATCAATTACAACAACATCAAACAAGCACTCAGAAAATGAATCTTCCGTATTTTCTCGCACGCCGCATCTATTCAGACAATGACAACAAGCGCAAGGTGTCGAAACCGGCGATAAGGATAGCCACGATAGGTGTCGCGGTGGGACTCGCCGTGATGATAATCAGCGTGTGTGTGGTGCTTGGGTTCAAGCATGCCATACGTGACAAGGTGATAGGCTTCGGCAGTCATATACAGGTGGCCAACTTCGTGTCATTACAGGACGACGACAACCAGCCCGTAGTGGTGGGCGACTCCATGATGAGTGCTATAAGCCGTATTGACGGGGTTAGGCACGTGCAGCGGTTCGCCATGACTCAAGGCATACTGAAGACCGACTCCGACTTCCTCGGGGTGATGTTCAAGGGCGTTGGGCCAGAGTTCGACTCCACGTTCATACACGCTCACCTCATGGAGGGCAGCATACCGCAGTTCTCCGACAGCAAGAGCAGCAACAAGATACTTATCTCTCAGGTCATGGCTGACAAGCTGAGGCTGCACAGTGGCAACCGTATATTCGCCTATTTCATAGGCAATGACGGTGTGAGGATGCGGCGGTTTGTCATCAGCGGCATATACCAGACCAATCTTACGCAGTACGACAACGTAATGTGCTATACCGACTTGTACACCGCGTGTAGGCTCAATGGCTGGCAGGAGGGTCTCGTATCGGGGGCCGAGGTCACTGTTCGCGACTTCGACAGACTTGCCGAGATAGAGGAACACTTCATTGATAAGGTCAACCGCACTACCGATAAGTACGGCAATACATACGCAAGCAAGACCATAAAGGAAATCAGTCCGCAGATATTCTCGTGGCTTGACCTGCTCGACCTGAACGTATGGATAATACTGGCGATAATGATGGCTGTGGCCGCCGTGACCATGATATCGGGCTTGCTCATCATAATACTTGAGCGTGCGCAGATGATAGGCATGCTCAAGGCACTCGGGGCACGCAATAAGACGGTGCGTCACACATTCCTGTGGTTTGCCGCCTTCATCATAAGCAAGGGACTGCTGTGGGGCAATGCGCTCGGACTGGGGCTCGTGTTGCTGCAGCATGTCACAGGCATCGTGAGGCTCGACCCTGCCACTTATTACGTAAGTGCGGTGCCTGTGGAGGTCAACTGGCTGCTGATAGTGGCCCTCAATGTAGCCACTATGGTGATAAGCGTGTTCGTGCTCATAGCTCCCAGTTTCCTCATATCGCACATACAGCCGTCAAAGACCATGTCTTATGAGTGACGGGTGTGGTGGGCATGCGTTGCCGTGGCATCCGTACATGCCGTAAAACGCGGCCTTGGTCATAAATAATAGGGCAAAAAACAAAATATAGCACAAAAGTTTTGCAAGTGAGCAATAAACGTAGTACCTTTGCACAAAAAAATGAACATTGTGCAATGAAACAGATTCCAAGTTTCAATTACTATATAGAACAAAGCGTCATAAACAACTGGGACAATGATGCCCTCACCGACTTCAAGGGGGCTACGTTGCAGTACCACGATGTGGCACGCAAGATAGAGAAACTCCACATTATGTTTGAGAACGGTGGAGTGGTGCCTGGTGACAAGATAGCTTTGTGCGGACGCAACAGCAGCTGCTGGGCAGTGGCGTTGCTCGCAGTGATAACTTATGGAGCTGTGGCAGTACCCATTCAGCACGAGTTCACCCCCGATCAGATATACAACATAGTAAACCACAGCGACGCGAAGCTCATGTTCGTTGGCGATGTGGTGGCCACCACCATCAATCCAGACGAGATGCCACACCTTGAGGGCATCATCTACATTCCAGACTACTCGTTAGTGCTGTCACGAACGGAGCGTCTCACCTATGCGCGTGAGCATCTCAACGAGATGTTCGGGCACAAATATCCCAAGTTTTTCAGAAAAGAACACGTACATTATCATATAGAGAAGTCGCCCGATGAGCTTGTATTGATTAATTATACGAGCGGAACCACAGGCTTCTCCAAGGGTGTCATGCTGCCATACAGGGCGTTGTGGGGCAATATAGACTATATTCTGAAACTGCTCTCTCCCAAGGTGAGCCGTGGAAGCAGCATAGTGTGTACGCTGCCCATGGCCCACATGTACGGCATGATGGTGGAGTTCTTCTTCGGGTTCATCAACGGATGCCACCTGTTCTACCTCACACGGCTGCCATCACCGAGCCTTATCGCCGAGGCGTTTGCCGCCGTCAAGCCGTCGCTTATCGTGGCTGTGCCCCTCGTGATAGAGAAGATAGTGCGCAAGAGCATATTCCCGGAGATACAGAACAACCGCACCCGTCTGCTGCTCAACATGCCTGTGATAAGCAAGAAGGTACGGCAGAGAATACATGAGCGCGTAGCCGAGGTGTTCGGTGGCAACGCCTACGAGATAATAACAGGCGGCGCGGCCCTCAATCAAGAGGTGGAGAGATTCTTCAACAGCATAGACTTCCCCATAACAGTGGCCTATGGAGCCACAGAGACGGCACCGCTCATCACCTTCACCGACCATAGCGAGTATGCCACAGGGTCATGTGGAAAGGTCGTGGAGCACATGGAGGTGAGGATAAACAGCTCAGACCCGCACAGCATTCCCGGCGAGATACTCTCTCGCGGAACCAATGTCATGCTCGGGTACTATAAGAACGAGGAGGCCACAAGGGCCGTTATCGACTCCGACGGATGGTATCACACGGGCGACCTCGGCACGATGTCGGACGACGGGCATATATATATACGTGGAAGAATAAAGAACATGCTCCTCGGTTCGAACGGCCAGAACGTGTATCCCGAGGAGATAGAGGACAAGCTCAACTCTATGGCGATGGTCAACGAGAGCCTTGTCATACAGAAAGGCGACCGACTTGTGGGGCTCGTCTATCCCGATATGGATGAAGTCAAGTCCATGGGATTCAACGACGAGGACCTGAACAACATAATGGAGCAGAACAGGCAACAGCTCAACATGCAGCTTCCGCCGTTCTGCAAAATCTCTGAAATCAAACTACACGACAAGGAATTCGTCAAGACTCCCAAGAAGAGCATCAAGCGTTACCTTTATCAGGATGTAGTGTAAAGCATCAGGCATTTTACGGAATCAAGGAAAAAACACCTTCGTACAGACCCGCCGCCTGTCATGTGGCGTGATGTGTGCCTCGCTGCAAACCCTGAGTGTAGGGGCAGCCGGGGCTTGACAGAGGCATGACGATGCAGTGGACGTGTACGACAAAGACTATTAACGACATGGGTATAGACAGTTTCAACGCTCTCATCGAGAAGAGCATAGTAAGCAACTGGGACAATGACGCGCTCACAGACTTCAAGGGCGCTACTCTGCAATACCATGATGTGGCACGCAAGATTGAGAAACTGCACATCATGTTTGAGAACAGCGGCGTGGAGAAAGGCGACAAGATAGCCCTTTGCGGACGCAACAGCGCGTGCTGGGCGGTGGCGTTTCTCGCCACACTGACGTATGGAGCGGTGGCCGTGCCGATACTCCATGAGTTCACGGCGGAGCAGATACACAATATCGTGAACCACAGTGGTGCCAAGCTCTTGTTCGTAGGCGATGTCGTGGCTACGGTCATCGACCAGACTAAGATGCCCGACCTTGAGGGCATAATATACATCCCCGACTACTCGCTTGTGGTGTCGCGCACCGACAATCTGACCTATGCGCGTGAGCATCTCAACGAGATGTTCGGCAAGAAATACCCGAAATACTTCCGCAAGGAGCACGTACACTACGAGCGCGAGGCCAGTGGCGAGGAACTGGCTCTCATCAACTACACCAGCGGTACCACAGGCTTCTCCAAGGGAGTGATGATTCCGTACCGTGCGCTTTGGGGCAATTACGACTTCGCCATGAGCGTGCTCGGTGGTCAGGTGAAGCGTGGCGACAGCATCATAAGCATCCTTCCCATGGCGCACATGTACGGCATGGCCTTCGAGTTCATCTTCGAGTTCTTGCACGGATGCCATGTCTTTTACCTCACGCGGGTGCCGAGTCCGGCCATTATAGCCCAGGCTTTCAGCGAGGTGAAGCCTACGGTGATTATCGCCGTGCCTCTGGTGATAGAGAAAATCATCCGCAAGAAGGTGTTCCCGAAGATACAGAACAACCGCATGCGGCTTCTCTTGAACATGCCTGTGATAAGCAAGAAGGTCAACCAGAAGATATGTGAGCAGGTGCGCAACGCTTTCGGAGGCAATTTCTATGAGATAATCATCGGTGGTGCCGCCTTCAATCAGGAGGTGGAGTCGTTTCTCAAGCGCATTGAGTTTCCCTATACCGTGGGTTATGGTGCCACGGAGTGCGCCCCGATTATATGCTATGCCGACTATCACGACTTCGTGCCCGGCTCATGCGGCAAGGCCGTGGTACACATGGAGGTGCGCATAGACAGCAGCGACCCGGAGAACATTCCCGGAGAGATACTGGCACGCGGCACCAACGTGATGCTCGGTTATTACAAGAATGAGGAGGCCACACGCCAGACGATAGATGCCGAAGGATGGTATCATACGGGCGACCTCGGCACGATGGATGCCGATGGCAACGTGTTCATAAAGGGCCGCTCCAAGAACATGCTCCTTAGTGCCAACGGACAGAACATCTATCCCGAGGAGATAGAGGACAAGCTCAACTCCATGGCTTTGGTCAGCGAGAGCGTGGTGATACAGAAGGGCGACAAGCTGATAGGGCTCGTACACCCCGACTATGATGAGGTGGCTGCCATGCGCCTTGGACACGATGATGTCATGGAAGTGATGGAGCAGAACCGCCAGGCACTCAATGCCGTGATGCCTAATTACAGCAAACTGACGGAGATAAGAATACATAAGGAGGAATTTGAGAAGACTCCTAAGAAGAGCATCAAGCGTTACCTCTATCAGAACGAGGCGTGACGCTGTCTGCCAGTGGCCGCTGCCACTGACAGAATCTGCGCACGATACAGATGAATATATACCGAAAAAGACGAAAGCCTGGGGCAACGGCCCCAGGCTTTCGTCTTTTTCGGTATATGGTGATACATCTCTTAATATATGGTGATACATCTCTTGGTGTGTGATGATGCATCTCTTAATATATGTGATGTGTCTTTTGGCGTGTGCAGATGCATCTCTTAATATATGAGATGCGTCTCTTAGCATGTGGCGATGCCGCCTGTCTGTATGCGGTGATGCCCTTTCCCATTATTTATTGGCACCGTGGGTTCGCATGTCAATCGAGCAGGGTAGAGGCCCTTACGCGCGACAGCGTCTCGGGAGTCATCTGCAAGTAGCTGGCGATGAACACCAAGGGGGCACGCAACACTACCTGCGGCATGAGCTTGCACATCTTTTTGTAGCGGTCTTGTGCGGTCTCAAACCTCACGAGGTCGGCGTGTATCTGTGACAGGATGAGGCTTTCTTCCAGAATCTTGCGGTAGAGAATCTGTATGTTGACATTGTGCAGGGCCACCTTCTCAAGCTCCGCCTTGGGCAGTGCGTATATCACCGACTGCTCTATGGCCTCCACTTGCAGGCGCGTAGGCTCCTCCTTGAACAGGCTTTCTATGCACATGAATATGGAGTGGTCGTCGCCGATGTGCTCGGTCACTTCCTTGCCGTGCTTGTAGTAGAACTGCCGTATCAGTCCACGGTCGATGTAATAGATGCTCTGGCAGACCTCTCCTTCCGACAGAATCTTCTGTCCTTTGGCGAACTTCATGGGCACGAGGATGCTCTCCAGTGTGTCGAGTTCGTCGTGCGTCATCGTGCTGTACTTGCGTGCGAGTTCCCTGGCGATGTCGCGTGTGTTACCTAAAGGCTCTTTCATTGTTTACCTCCCTTCCTTGGGTTTTAAGTTTTCTTGTTATTCGTTTTCTCTCTCTGTAAATGTGTAGTGTGCCGTTGGCGCACTGTAAGGTGTTGTGTGTATGGGGTGTGCGGTCGTGTATTGTCAGTCGAGCTTCAGCACAGCGAGGAACGCCTTTTGCGGTACCTCCACGTTGCCTATCTGCTTCATGCGCTTCTTGCCCTTCTTCTGCTTCTCGAGCAGCTTGCGCTTGCGGCTTACGTCTCCGCCGTAGCACTTGGCCGTAACGTCCTTGCGCACGCACTTCACCGTCTCGCGTGCCACTATCTTGGAGCCTATGGCCGCCTGTATGGCTATGTCGAACTGCTGCCGTGGTATGAGGTCCTTGAGCTTCTCGCACATGCGTCGTCCGAGCACCACGGCGTTGTCTTGGTGGGCGAGTGCCGACAGCGCGTCCACGGGCTCGCCGTTGAGCAGTATGTCGAGCTTGGCGAGCTTCGACGGGCGGAACCCGTCTACGTGATAGTCGAACGAGGCATAGCCCTTGCTTATGGACTTGAGCTTGTCGTAGAAGTCAATGACTATCTCGCCGAGCGGCAGCATGAAGTGCAGCTCCACGCGGTTGCCGCTGACGTATTCCTGATTGATGAGCTCGCCGCGCTTGTCGAGGCAGAGCGTCATGATGGGGCCTATGAAGTTGGCTGTGGTTATGATGCTCGCCTTGATGTAAGGCTCCTCTATATGGTCTATGAGCGTAGGGTCGGGCAGACCGGACGGGTTGTGTACCTCCTTCACGTGTCCCTGCTTGTCGTACACGAGATACGACACGTTGGGCACGGTGGTGATGACATCCATGTTGAACTCCCTGTCGAGCCGTTCCTGCACTATCTCCATGTGCAGGAGGCCGAGAAATCCGCATCTGAATCCGAATCCGAGGGCCACCGACGACTCCGGCGCGAACGACAGTGAGGCATCGTTGAGCTGCAGTTTCTCCAGTGACGCACGCAGGTTCTCGTACTCGCTCGGGTCTATGGGGTAGACACCGGCAAACACCATGGGCTTCACCTCTTGGAATCCTGCTATGGCCTTGTCGCACGGCCGTGCCACATGCGTTATGGTGTCGCCCACCTTCACCTCGGTTGCGTCTTTTATACCGCTTATGATGTAGCCCACCTCGCCGGTCTCGAGCCGTTGGCGCGGTATCATGTCCATCCTCAGCACGCCCACCTCATCGGCGGTGTACTCCATGCCGGTGTTGTAGAACTTCACCTTGTCGCCCTTGGCTATGCATCCGTTCTCTATCTTGAAGTAGGCTATGATGCCACGGAACGAGTTGAACACGGAGTCGAAGATGAGTGCCTGGAGCGGCGCGTCCTTGTCGCCCTCGGGGTGGGGTATGCGCTCCACCACGGCCCTGAGTATATCGTCAACGCCCTCGCCAGTCTTGCCCGATGCCCTGATGATGTCCTTGGGGTCGCAGCCTATGAGGTCTACTATCTCGTCCTCCACCTCATCGGGCATGGCGCTCGGCATGTCTATCTTGTTGATGACGGGTATTATCTCGAGGTTGTGGTCAATGGCCATGTACAGGTTTGATATGGTCTGTGCCTGCACTCCCTGTGTGGCGTCTACCACGAGCAGGGCCCCCTCGCATGCCGCTATGCTCCTCGACACCTCGTACGAGAAGTCTACGTGGCCCGGGGTGTCAATGAGGTTGAGTATGTATTTCTGCCCGTCGAGCATATACTCCATCTGGATGGCGTGGCTCTTGATGGTGATGCCGCGCTCGCGTTCCAGATCCATGTCGTCGAGCATCTGTCCTTCGGTTATCTTTATTGTGTTGGTACGTTCCAGCAGACGGTCGGCAATGGTCGACTTACCATGGTCTATATGGGCGATGATACAGAAATTTCTTATATTATCCATTGATATAAATCACTTTTATGTGCAAAGTTAGTGGAAAAATCTGAATTTTAGAGTAACTTTGCATAAAAATATTTCCTATGAGAAAGACTTTGTTTTTGTTTGTAGGCGCGTTGCTTTTGGCTTCGTGCCATGAGAGCATCGAGGAACGCGCACGGCGCGAGGCCGCCGATTACACCAGGAGAAACTGCCCCACGCCATACATCAACGACACCCGTACTGACAGCATAGTGTTTGACGATGCGACACACACGTACACGTATTATTGCAGCGTGCGGGGCGTGATAGACGATGCCGCGTTCGTGAATGAGCACAAGGGCGAGATGACCAGTCAGCTTGCCGCTAACCTGCGGCAGGACACCAACATGCGTGTCTACAAGGAGGCGGGGTTCAACTTCGCCTACATCGTGACTTCGACGAAGAACAAGGGAGAGGTGCTCTACCTTGTGAAGTTCACTCCCAAGGACTACGAGTAGCCTGTTCTTGCCTTCATGTCGTCACTTTCTGCTTCAGCGGCGCAACATATTGTGCGTCACTGACTTATCCAGATGGCGGCGAGCTCGGCATATAAGGCTATGCAAAACGGCCCATTTCGCATTGCGAAATGGGCCGTTTTGGCTTGTGAAATGGGCCGAATCGCAATGCGAAACGGGCCGTTTTGCATGGCCGTATGGCGGGTATTTGCAACTGCTTGTGGCACAGTGTGTTTACAATGTGGGCGATATGATGCGTCCTTCTGCCATGCTCTTGCAGAAATTCTCACCCAGAGCGAACCCCTCCTCGTACAGACGCTCCAGCTTCTGCGTGTCTTTCTCCATGCGTCCCACCTCCATGGGGCGTTGCGGACGGATGCATACCACCTTGCCCTCAGCCTCCATGCGGTCTACCATGTCGAGCTGTCGGTTGTAGGCTTCTATGCGGTGGCTCAGCGCGACACGCAGCCGTGGGTAGTTGCGGTATATGAACCGTGGTATCTTGTGGTCGTGACCGTCGCTGCGGTAGCCCTTGTTGCGCGTCAGCACGAGCACGTTGAGGGGGTGGCCTTTCTCCACTGCCCTCATCACGGGTATGCTGTCTACGATGCCTCCGTCGAGCATCGGCGTGCCGTCTACGTCTACTATCTTGCTGACGAACGGTAGGCTGCTCGACGCACGTACTATGTCGAGCGCACGCTGGCGGTCGTGACGCTCCTGCAGGTACATGGCATTGCCCGTGAGACAGTTGGTCGTGACCATCTCAAACTCGGTGGGGTTGCCGAAGAACGTGTCGAAGTCGAACGGCAGGTATTGGTTCGGGAACTTGTCGTAGAGCAGCTTGCGGTCGAATATGCAGCCCTGCGTCACGAGGTGGCGTATGCCTATGTACTTGTATCGGGCCAGGTAGTCGATGTTGGAGATGCGTGCCCGCCGCGGCTGGTGGCTTATGTACGACATGCCGTTGCACGCGCCCGCCGACACGGCCACCACGTAGCCGAAGTGCAGGTCGTGCTTCATGAATCCGTCGAGCACGCCGCTCGTGAACACGCCGCGCATGCCGCCGCCCTCAAGCACAAGTCCGGTGTTGTTGTCGAGATGCATAAATATTTTAAATATTTTGAGCGCAAAGTTACATATTTTATTAGAAAAAGTAGTAACTTTGCATGCAAATAGTTACTAACAGCATAGATATGTTCGACAAACAGACATACGTCAGCCGCCGCGCCAAGCTCCGCGAGCTTGTAAAGGGCGGTATCATTATCTTGTTCGGAAACAATGAGTCACCATGCAATTTCCCCAACAACGGCTATTACCCCTTCCGTCAGGACTCTACGTTTCTCTACTATTTCGGCCAGAACCGCGACGGGCTCGTCGGTGTCATAGACATCGACAACGACATAGAGACCCTCGTAGGCAACGACATCGACATCGACGACATAGTGTGGTACGGCAGCGTAGACAGCGTGCATGACCTTGCCGCACAGGTGGGCGTGGCCAACACCGCACCCATGAAGAGCCTCAAGACCATCTGCAACGACGCGCTGCGCCAGAAGCGACAGATACACTTCCTCCCCCCGTACCGCCACGACATAAAGCTGCAGATATTCGACCTGCTCGGCATACACCCCAACCAGCAGAAGGAGTCGGCCAGCATGACGCTCATCAAGGCCGTAGTGAAGATGCGCTCCACCAAGGAGCAGCAGGAGATAGACGAGCTTGAGCGTGCTGCGGAGATAGGCTATATCATGCACACCACGGCCATGCGGCTCACGCGCCCGGGTGTCACCGAGAAGTATGTCGGCGGACAAGTCGACGGCATAGCCAACTCCTACGGTGCCATGGTGAGCTTCCCCACGATATACAGCCAGCACGGCGAGATAATGCACGGCAACCCGTCGCTCGCCACTCTGGAGGCCGGCCGCCTGGCTCTCTGCGACGCCGGTGCCGAGACCGTAAGCAACTACTGCTCCGACAATACTCGCACGATGCCCGTCAGCGGCAAATTCAGCCAGCGGCAGCTTGAGATATACAGCATAGTGGAGGCTTGCCACGACTACACACTGAAGGTGGCCAAGCCCGGCATGAAGTACATGGACGTGCACTTCGCCGTGTGCAAGCTCATGACAGACCGTCTCAAGGAGCTCGGACTGATGAAGGGCGACACCGAGGAGGCCGTGCGTGCCGGTGCGCACGCCATGTTCCTGCCCCACGGACTGGGCCACATGATGGGCATGGACGTGCATGACATGGAGAACCTCGACCAGATAAACGTGGGCTTCGACGACGAGACGCGCCCCAACCTTGAGCAGTTCGGCACCAACTGTCTGCGCATGGGCCGCCGCCTTGAGAAGGGCTTTGTCGTGACCGATGAGCCGGGCATATACTTCATACCGGCCCTCATAGACGACTGGAAGGCCAGCGGACACTGCAAGGAGTTCATCAACTTCGACCTGCTCGAGACATACAAGGACTTCGGCGGCATACGCATTGAGGACGACATACTTATCACCGATGACGGATGCAGGTTTATCGGAGCCAAGCGCATACCTTACCATCCCGCCGACGTGGAGGCGTTCATGGAGCAGGAGCGCGGATAGTGCGGCACCGCGCCGCAGCCATGCGATGAAGAATCACAGCAACATGCCGTGCCGCAACGGCGGCACGGCTCTCAAAAGGAAATAACATAACTTATTCAAAAACAACAGACAGATTTTATGAGAAAATTACTGACACTGGCAGTCCTCGCCATCATGGCGACAGGCGCAAACGCACAGGAGAAGAAAGCAGACAGCAACAAGCCTGTGTTCACGACAGTGAAGTCAAACCCAATCACAAGCGTCAAGAACCAGAACCGCAGCGGCACGTGCTGGGACTTCTCGGGACTCTCTTACTTCGAGAGCGAGATACTCAAGAACAGCGGTAAGACCTACGACCTCTGCGAGATGTTCGTGGCCAACAAGACTTACATGGATCGCGCCACAAAGGCTGTCAGGATGCACGGCGACGTGTCGTTCTCACAGGGCGGAAGCCACTTCGACGTGCTCTACTGCCTCAAGAACTACGGTATATGCCCAGAGGATGCCATGCCTCTGCCGGGCACTCTCTACGGCGACTCACTGGCCAACTTCAATGAGTTCTTCGACGTGATGACTCCGTATGTGGAGGCCGTGGCCAAGAGCAAGGCTTCGAAGCTCACGCCGGCATGGAAGGAAGGACTCCAGGGCATACTCGACTCTTATCTGGGCAAGTGCCCCGAGAGCTTCAAGTATGAGGGCAAGACATACACTCCGAAAACCTTTGCCGAGAGCCTCGGACTCAATTTCGACGACTATGTGTCAGTGACCAGCTACACACACCACCCCTTCTGGACTCAGTTTGCCGTAGAGGTGCAGGACAACTGGCGCTGGCCGCTCAGCTGGAACGTGCCCATGGACGACATGATGCGTATCATCGACAACGCCGTGATGAACGGCTACACCGTGGCATGGGGCGGCGACGTGTCTGAGGACGGCTTCACACGCGACGGACTGGCCATAGCCTACGACACCAAGAAGGTGCAGAGCCTCAGCGGCAGCGACGCTGCCCGCTGGCTGAAACTATCCAACGCGCAGAAGAAGGAGAAGATAGACTCTCTCGGAGTGAACGCTCCCGAGGTCGTGCCCACGCAGAAGATGCGTCAGGAGGCTTACGACAACTGGGAGACTACCGACGACCACGGCATGCTCATCTACGGTATAGCCAAGGACCAGAACGGCCGCGAGTACTACATGGTGAAGAACTCTTGGGGCGAGTACGGCCAGTACAAGGGCACATGGTACATGTCAAAGAACTTCATCGCCTACAAGACCATGGACTTCATGGTGAACAAGAACGCCATACCTAAGGACATTCGCAAGAAGATGGGCATCTGATAGTCCGTCTCATGCTTATGCCGTGACAGGCCGCAACGCTTGTCGTGCGGCATACGGGGAGGAGACCGTCCGGCATCAACGGACAGTCTCCTCCTTTTCGGTCTTGGCGGTAGCGCGAAAGACGCGCGTGCGTTTGTGTGGCTGACGGATTTTTCATAAATTTGCAGTGTGGCACAGGCATCCGCCTACATGGTGTGTGCGTATGTCTGTGCCACGCTGCAAAACCTCACTTCTATGGCATTGGCATCACTCCTCATAGGCATATTCACGTTCGTGCAGCTCAACTGCGAGAACCTGTTTGACTACATGCACGACGAGGGCAAGGACGACACTGAGTTCCTGCCCGACGGCTCCTATCACTGGAACAAGACACGCTACTGGCGCAAGCTCAACCGCACCGGGCAGACCATCGTGGCATGCAGCGACACGTCTACGATGCTCCTGCCCGACATGGCGCTGCTATGCGAGGTGGAGAACGACACCGTGATGCGCGACCTCACGCGGCGCTCGCTGTTGCGCACGGCTCGCTACGACTACGTCATGACGCATTCACCCGACCAGCGCGGCATAGACGTGGCACTCATCTACTCCCCCATGTCGTTCAGGCTCATAGAGAGCCACTCCGTGTCGGTGCCGCCTGTCAAGGGCATGCGGCCCACGCGCGACATACTGTATGTCAAGGGCATCACCGCGTCTGATGACACGCTGCATGTCATAGGGGCGCATTTCCCGAGCCGTAGGGGCGGTGAGAGGCAGTCGAGACCGTTCCGCCGCCATGCCGCAGCGCGTCTCTGCGCCGTCGTAGACTCTGTGCTGGCTGTCAGCCGCAGCGCACGTGTCATCGTGGCCGGCGACTTCAACATGTATTCCGATGACGGTATCATGGCCGACATCTGCTCGCATGGTCTCACCGACGTGTCGGCTACAGCCCGCGGGCGGCGCGGGGCCAAGGGCACGTACCGCTATCAGGGGCAGTGGGGGAGTCTCGACCATATCCTCGTCAGCGCATCGGTGCTGTCGGCGGTGAGTTCGTGTCATGTGCAGGACGATGCCTTCCTCACTGAGGACGACACCAAGTATGGCGGCATAAAGCCGCGGCGCAACTATCTCGGCCCTGTCTACCGCAATGGCTTCAGCGACCATCTGCCGCTCGTGTGCCGTCTGGCGTTTTAGCTGTTTGGGCGTGTGTCGTGGTGTGTAGGGGCCTGGTAGGCATATATAGCGTAATGGTTGTGGCCACAGCTTGGACTATACATTATTTATATATAGCTTATATGTTGCATGTATATAGTCTATATGTTGCATGTATATAGTCTATATGTTGCATGTATATAGTCTATATGTTGCATGTATATAGTCTATATGTTGCATGTATATAGTCTATATGTTGCATGTATATAGTCTATA
>JALFIM010000083.1 GCA_022775985.1 Prevotella sp. | reverse complement strand
GTTGATGAGCACCGTCTTAACGCCTTCCTCGCGCAGAGCCTTCAGAGCCTGTGAGCCAGAATAGTCGAACTCGCCCGCTTCGCCAATCTTCAAGGCACCCGAACCGAGCAACAATACTTTCTTTATATTTTCGTCTTTCATCTTTCTTTAATGTTTAGTGATTAATGATTAATGATTAATTAGGCTTACGCCTATTACGATTAAAGATTAAACATCGCATATCACCTTCTGCTGTTAAACATTGCATTGCACCCCACTCCCTCCATACAGAGGAGTGGCCGGGACTCTACTTCTTCAGTGCCTCCACGAACTTGTCAAACATAAACTCCGTGTCCACAGGGCCAGAGCATGCCTCTGGGTGGAACTGGCTTGAGAACCAAGGTTTCGACTTGTGGCGTATGCCCTCGTTGGAGCCGTCATTCATATTGACGAACAGCTCCTCCCAGTCGGTGCCGAGAGTCTTTGCATCTACGGCATAGCCGTGGTTCTGCGATGTGACGAAACACTTCTCCGTGCCCACCATGCGCACAGGCTGGTTGTGGGAGCGATGACCGTACTTCAGCTTATAGATGTGTGCGCCCGCAGCCTTGGCCAGCAACTGGTTGCCCATGCATATACCGCAGATAGGCTTATCCGAGCGGCTCATCTGCTTCTGGATAATCTTCACGGCATCCTCGCACATGTCCGGGTCGCCGGGGCCGTTGGCAAGGAACAGTCCATCGAACTCCATATCGGTATAGTCGTAGTTCCAGGGCACACGTATCACCTCGCAGCCACGGTTGATAAGACAGCGTATGATGTTGGCCTTCACGCCGCAGTCTACGAGCACCACCTTCTTGTCGGCACCCTCATTGTAGCGGATTATCTCCTTGCAGCTCACCTTGTCTACGAAGTTTACTCCAGCATACTCGGCGGTAGGCACATTGTCGGGCTCGTCATCGAAGATTACCTTGCCCATCATCACGCCGTGCTCGCGCAGCACCTTCGTCAGCTCGCGCGTGTCTATGCCCGTGATGCCAGGTACCTTCTCGCGCTTGAGCCAAGAGGCGAGGCTCTCCACGGCATTCCAGTGGCTGTACTTCTCGCTGTAGTCGGCCACGATGATGGCCGAGGCGTATATCCTGTCACTCTCCATGAACGTGGGCAGCCCGTTCTCCTCCATGGTGAACGGCGGCACGCCATAGTTTCCTACAAGCGGATAGGTCAGCGTCATGAGCTGTCCTGCATACGAAGGGTCAGTCAGGGATTCGGGATATCCCATCATGGCGGTATTAAAAACGACCTCACCTGCCACAGGCGAGTCATAGCCAAACGACTTACCGTGGAACTTTGTTCCGTCCTCTAAGACTAAAGTTACATTTCTCATTATTTGTATTCGGAATTACTTTTCGTAGTTATACACTTTCTCTATATAGTTGACAAAAGCCTGATTGCAGAGCCTGGTGCCGCCGGGCGTAGGATACTTGCCTGTGAAATACCAGTCGCCCTTGTGGTGAGGTATGGCCTCATGCAGTCCGTCTATGGACTGGAACACCAGCTCAATGGGTGTCTCCACGCCCTCGGGGCGCAGAATCTCCACTATCTTGCGGCTTATCTCCTCGGGGCTGAACGGCTTGTACACGGCACGCACGCAGTTATGCATCTCGCCGACAGGCTTCTGCAGCTCGGCCTTGCAAGCCTTGTAGGTATTCTCTATCACATCATAGAGTCCGCGCTCATGCAGCAGCTCCATGGTGGCGCGGAACACGCAGAACTCCTCAAGCCTCGGCATATCTATGCCATAGTAGTCGGGGTATCTTATCTGCGGGGCACTGCTCACCACCACTATCTTCTTGGGCTGGAGGCGGTCGAGTATGCGCAGGATGCTCTCCTTGAGCGTAGTGCCGCGCACTATGCTGTCGTCTATTATCACGAGATTGTCTACATGCGGCACTATGCTCTCATAGGTTATGTCGTAGACATGCGACGCGAGGTCGTTGCGCGAGTTGCCCTCGGTGATGAAGGTACGGAGCTTGATGTCCTTCCATGCCACCTTCTCGGAGCGTATGTAGTTGTCGAGTATAGCGTGAAGCTCCTCCTCGGTGGGCACATGTCCAAGAGCCTGAATCTGCTTTATCTTGCGCTCGTTGTTGTATTTCTTGAAGCCGCTGAGCAAGCCGTAGAATGCCACCTCCGCCGTATTGGGTATGAACGAGAACACGGTGTGTGCCACGTCGCCGTCGATGGCCTTGCACACAGGCTCACGGAGCTGCTCGCCGAGTAGCTTGCGCTCGTTGTATATGTCGCGGTCGCTGCCACGGCTGAAGTATATGCGCTCAAACGAGCACGCTGAGTCGCCACGCCTGTCGAGCACTTTCTCCACGCGGAAGTCGCCGTTGCGCTTCACAAGCACGGCATGGCCGGGCTGCAGCTCCTCTATGTCGGCGCACTGGAGGTCGAACGTGGTCTGGAGCACAGGACGCTCCGATGCCACGGCCACGAACTCGTCATTCTTGTAGTAGAAGGCCGGGCGTATGCCCCACGGGTCGCGCATGGAGAACATCTCGCCGCTGCCCGTAAGTCCGCACACCACATATCCGCCGTCGAAATGCGTCATCGTGGTTTTCAGCACGTTGGCCATCTCCACATGCTCGTTGATGTAGTGCGTTATGTCGGTGCCTTCAAGCCCCTGCTCCTTGGCCGCCACGAAGTTGCGCTCCACCTCACGGTCGAGCCTGTGGCCCATGAGCTCAAGCATTATGTAGCTGTCGCTGTATATACGCGGACACTGTCCCTGGCTCTTCAGTATGTTGAATATCTCCTCTATGTTGGTCATATTGAAGTTGCCACAGAGGCACAGGTTCTTGGCCTGCCAGTTGTTGCGGCGCAGGAACGGGTGTACGTACGACAGCCCCGACTTGCCCGTGGTGGAATAGCGCAGGTGCCCCATGTACAGTTCACCGACGAAAGGCAGCTCGCGCTTGGCGTAGTCGGCATCGGCGAGGACGTCGGGGGTGAGCTCGGCAAACTTCTTCTGCACAGTGCCGAATATCTCGGTGATGGCATCCTTGCCCTCCGCACGCTCACGGAACATGTACTCATGTCCGGGGCGGTAGTCCAACTTCACGGAGGCCAGGCCGGCACCCTCCTGCCCACGGTTGTGCTGCTTCTCCATCATGAGGTAGAGCTTGTTGAGGCCGAACATCCATGTGCCGTACTTCTCTTGATAATAACTCAGCGGTTTGAGCAACCTTATCATCGCGATGCCGCATTCATGTTTAAGAGGTTCCATGTGACTGATTTCTCCCTTTAACTTATATAGTTTACGCGCTGGCCATGCCGCACGCATCCATCGTGACATGCGGTCGGAGACCATACTTACAGTTAAAAATAAGGCGTCAAGCCAACGACTCAACGCCTTAAGCAATATTTATCTAAGGATGTTAACAATGAGTGACGCCAACGACGTGGCCACACCGACAAAAGACATCCACAACGTGGTGGAGCTGCCTATCGCGGAGTTCTTCGACTTCACGCTGTTTGGCTCTACATACAGAAGGTCGTTCTGTTGCAGATAGTAATACGGCGAGTTGATGATGTTGGCATCGTTGAGATTGATGCGGTGCTGGCTCTTGTGGCCGTCAGCACCCTCGCGTATGAGCAGCACGTTGTCGCGCTTGCCATAGATGGTGAGGTCGCCGGCCTGGGCCAACGCCTCAAGCACGCTCATCTTCTCAGTAGTGACGGGATATACGCCAGGGCTGCCTACCTCACCGAGCACCGTGATGCGGTAGCTCGACATGCGTACCGTGACGACTGGGTTCTCCGTCTGCGCCATGTAGGGCATGATTTTCTGCTTCAGCGTCTCCTGGCACTCCGACTTCGTGAGTCCTGCCACCTTCACCTTGCCTACGACGGGAAACTGTATGGTGCCGTCGTTCTCTACGAGGTAGCCCTGAAGGTTTCCTCCGCCCGATGACATTGCGCCCGTTGTAGACACGGCATTGCCGACCACGAGGTTGAAAGGCACTGCCGCCTGTGGGTCTGTCGTGCTCACGGTAATCGTCAGCATGTCTTTCGGCATGATGCGTGCGTCATACAGTCCGCGCGACGATGCGAGGTTAAGGGTGTCAATGTTCTGGAAATAAGCTACTTTCTTGGAACTTGCGCAAGAGCCCATGAACAGAACCAATACGACGGCAATAATGGCCAAGAGTGTTTTTTTCATAAATCTCACGTTCTTGTACTTGTTGTTATATACAATATTATTGAAATAAGACGAAACCTACGCACGACATCAGCACTCACAAACACGCGGCACGCACTGATTTCATACGGACACAATACGTCTTTGCAAAGTTATGACTATTTTTTCATATTGACAAACTTTATGTGGGTTTATTTGACAAGATAATGCAAGCGCGAGCACAAGCGCAAGCATTACGCATAGGCCGAATACATTGAAGCAGGGCCATGGCACGTGGCATCTTCAGTTGTGTTGGTGATATTTTGAGGGTATTGCTTGCATATCTCGGGGATTTTTCCGAATTTTGTACTAAGGCCATGCATACACAGATGTCTGCTCAATGGTTCAGGCATCATCGTGCATCGAAAGCCAATGACATGTAAGACCATTATCCTTATCTATAACTTCAATTGATACAGTAAATGAGCAATGAGAAATAAAATTATCATCGCAGTATCTGCACTGTTGTGCATAGGGGCATTCTTCATACTGCCAGTGTATGACGACTTCTACTATCTGTCGTCACCTCACAAGAGTCTGGATATGGAGTCATTGTTGCCCAATGGGAGTTTCTGGCGTCCGATAGACGCTCTCTGGGGGGGGATTATCGCAGGTAAACTCGTCAGCCTATTCCCTTTCCTAAACCATCTGTTGGTAATCCTCTGCTTTGCGTACGCATCGTACGGATTGATAAAGGTACTGAAGTATTGCAACGTAGGAGGATTCTCATTGTCGCTGGCCATGTCTATGTTTATGCTCTCGCCGGCACTGGTAGCCACTACATACTCCATAGATGCCACCAACCAGGCACTAAGTCTGGCGTTCGGCATAGGTTCGCTGTCAATGTACAGGAAGCACAAGCCAGCCTCTTACTTGCTGATGGCCCTGTCCTTGTTCTCTAAAGAGAGCGGAATAGCGTGGTTTGTTGTCACGCCGCTGCTGAGCATGGTCATAGAACACGGTTTCCATGACGGCAAGAAGATTGACAAGAGCGAATACATGTTGCTCATAAAGCCATACTGTATATCTATCATAGCCATTATGGCTTATGCCGCACTAAGGTACAGCCTCAACATACCCGTGGAGACTGCGGCGGGATATACAGACAGGTACACACCACATATAGGACTTAACAACATTACGAGCCTGTGCATAATAACAGGACTGGCCCTGACGGTCGTAGACACCATAGCCCTGTTTATAGAGCACAACTTTGCTGTCGTGGGCATCACCGCGCTTGTTTCCGTCATCACGATACTCATCATAGCAAGGAAATCGTACTCGAAGGCCAATCTGAGCAGCGGTCTGCCGCTCATTGTCTGCATCTTGGCCATAAGCTCACCACACATGATAATGAGTCATCCAAGTGAGATGCACATCTATCCCTCGCTGTGGATGATAGCCCTGACGGTGGGCGTGCTCACCAAGGATGCACGCTGGAAGAGAGGCGAGGTAGCTGTTGCCTCACTCTTCATAGCGTGTGGCGTGCTCGTATTCATGCACAAGGGATACTATATGTATGTGAACGGCAAGATTGCGGATAAGAGAGTGACATCGGCAGTGTCTCACTCCAAGGGCATACCCGAGAAAGTGTGTGTGCTCGACTGCGACAGGCAGTTGCCGGCATACTCCGTATTCCAGATTGACGGCAAGAGATGCTGGGACTCAGGAAAGGGCACCAGACTGCGCTTCGACTTGGAGAACCCGAAAACAGTGACGTATCACGTGATTGACGCAAAGGCCCTTAGGAAGTATATTGACACCTACACCAACAAGGACTCCACCTACAACGCGCTGTGGATAGTAAAGGACAACAATGTGGAGGTCATCGACATACCATCAAGTGCCGACAAGTAGGCCTACGCAAGCCACGATATCACGACTCTCTGTGACCCGAAGTCTGTTCACCGTATGTCTTTGAATAAAATGACAACAGGAGTAATATACGCTCGTGTTTCCAGTATTGGTGACAGACAGAGCACGGAAAGACAGGTCAAGGACTTGTCGGAGTATGCAAAATATAAGGGTATCGAAGTCTGCAAGGTCTTTGAGGAACACATCTCTGGCGCAAAGAAGAATGATGAGCGTCCAGTGTTGTGTGAGGCAATGGAATACTGCAAGGCAAACCGCATTGGAATCCTACTTGTCAGCGAGCTGTCAAGATTGGGTCGCAATGCGTTTGAGGTGCTTGCCTCTGTCAAGAAACTCATTGACTGTGGCATTAACCTCTACATACAAAAGGAACAGCTTATATTATTGGACGATGAAGGACATCCATCCCTCTTTGCCCCGATAATGATAGCCACGCTTTCGACCTGTGCGCAATTGGAACGTGATAATATCTCATTTCGATTGCAGTCTGGACGGAAGCGGTATATAGAGAAAGGCGGAAAACTCGGACGCAAGGTTGGCTCTATAAAAACTACAGAACAGATAAAGACCGAATATAGGGAAGTAATAAGTTTGCTCCGCAAGGGATATTCAATTCGGGATGTGGCGAAACTGAGTGGCAAGGGTGTGAGTACGGTGCAACGAGTAAAGCGATTGATGATGCTATAAAAGTTCATTTTGAAGAATAAACAGCTACAAATGACACTAAAACCGCACAAATTCGCCTTATTTATGCAGAAAACAACCTCGCAGTTGTGTTTTCTCATTAAAATCAGTTATCTTTGTAGGCAAAATGGCAATAGCCAGAATTATAAATGGAACAAAGCGAAATACGTCTAAGATGATAAAGGAAACAATATCTCCTGTTCAAAATGCAGGAACACAAATGAGCCAAGAAGAAAAATCATGGTTAAATCATTCTCAAATGATAGCCAATGCCATGTCCGCAAGAATGAAGGAACTTGGAATGACTCAAAAGATGTTGGCTGAAAAAATGAATTGTACGCAACAGTACATTTCAAAAATCTTAAAAGGACGAGAAAACCTTTCGCTTGAAGCCATAAGCAAAATAGAGAATGCCTTGTATATTCATTTCCTGCAAATGGATGAATAGTCATATTCTCATAAGTGTAATGATAAAAACAAGATAAGATATGCCAGTACAAAGTGAAGCCGCTCTCGAAAACGGACTTATAGACACTCTTCAAAAGATGAACTACGAGTATGTTCATATTGAGGAGGAGAAGAACCTGTCTGCCAATTTCAAGAAGCAGTTGGAGATACACAACAAGAAGAAATTGGAAGAACTCGGTCGCACAGAATTTACTGAGTCTGAATTTGAAAAGATACTAATTTATCTTGAAGGTGGCACTCGCTTTGAGAAGGCAAAGAAACTTCGTGACCTCTTCCCGCTTGAACTTGAAAGTGGTGAACGCCTGTGGGTGGAGTTCTTGAACCGTACCCATTGGTGTCAAAACGAGTTTCAAGTTTCCAACCAAATTACAGTTGAAGGAAGGAAAAAGTGCCGTTATGATGTGACGATACTCATTAACGGTTTGCCTTTGGTTCAGATTGAACTGAAGCGCAGAGGTGTGGAGTTGAAACAGGCGTACAACCAGATACAACGCTACCACAAAACTTCCTTTCATGGATTGTTTGACTATATCCAGTTGTTTGTCATATCCAATGGTGTGAACACTCGCTATTTTGCCAACAACCCGAATAGTGGCTATAAGTTCACTTTCAACTGGACGGATGCAGCCAATGTGCCGTTCAACGACTTGGAGAAGTTTGCCACAGTGTTCTTCGACAAGTGTACGTTGGGCAAGATTATAGGCAAGTACATCGTTCTGCATGAGGGTGACAAGTGCCTGATGGTGCTTCGCCCTTATCAGTTCTATGCGGTGGAGAAAATTCTTGACCGTGTAGAAAACTCCAACGACAATGGCTATATTTGGCATACAACTGGTGCAGGCAAGACCTTGACCTCATTCAAGGCTGCACAACTCGTTTCTGAGTTGGACGATGTGGATAAGGTTATGTTTGTGGTTGACCGCCACGACCTTGACACTCAGACGCAAGCCGAATACGAGGCCTTTGAGCCTGGTGCCGTTGACAGTACCGACAACACGGATGAGTTGGTGAAGCGTCTGCACAGCAATTCTAAGATTATCATCACTACCATCCAGAAGTTGAATGCCGCTGTTAGCAAGCAGTGGTACAGTAGTCGCATTGAGGAAATACGCCATTCTCGTATCGTAATGATTTTCGATGAATGTCATCGAAGCCATTTCGGAGAATGCCATAAGAACATCGTGAAGTTCTTTGACAATACGCAGATATTCGGCTTCACTGGTACGCCTATTTTTGTGGAGAATGCCGTGGACGGACACACTACAAAAGAGATTTTCGGTAACTGCCTTCACAAGTATCTTATTAAGGATGCCATTGCCGATGAAAACGTGCTTGGTTTCCTTGTGGAGTATTACCACGGCAATGAGGATGTGGACAATGCCGAGCAAGACCGCATGACGGAGATAGCCAAATTCATCCTTAATAATTTCAATAAGTCAACATTTGACGGTGAGTTTGACGCACTGTTTGCCGTGCAGTCTGTGCCAATGCTTATCCGCTACTACAAGATATTCAAGAGTCTCAATCCGAAGATTAGAATTGGTGCGGTATTCACATACGCTGCCAACAGCAGCCAAGATGACGAGCAGACAGGCATGAACACAGGTGGCTATGTAAGCGACAGCACAGGTGAGGCTGACGAGTTACAAGCCATCATGGATGACTATAATAATATGTATGGAACGAGTTTCACCACCGAAAACTTCCGCGCGTATTACGATGACATCAACCTCCGCATGAAGAAAAAGAAGGCCGACATGAAGCCTCTCGACCTTTGCCTTGTGGTAGGAATGTTCCTTACTGGCTTCGACAGCAAGAAACTCAACACGCTCTATGTTGATAAGAACATGGAGTATCATGGCTTACTGCAAGCGTTCAGCCGTACAAACCGTGTATTGAATGAAAAGAAACGCTTTGGAAAGATTGTTTGCTTCCGTGATTTGAAAAGCAATGTGGATGCTTCTATCAAGCTTTTCAGCAACAGCAACAATCTTGAAGATATTGTGCGACCACCATTTGATGATGTCAAAACCCACTATCAAGAACTGACAAAGGACTTCTTGGAGCATTATCCCGAACCGCACTATGTGGACTATTTGCAGAGTGAGAAC
>JALFIM010000054.1 GCA_022775985.1 Prevotella sp. | reverse complement strand
GCTCGGCCATCTGACATCTGCATATTACTGCCACCTCACCCCCAACACCCTTGAACCTGTATTTGTAAAACCTGTTTCCCGACAATCGCAATTTCCTTATTCAATAGTTGTAGATATGAAAAAGAACCACAAAAACTCAATCATATATATCACTATGCTGGCATGCGCCATGCTGCTCGCGGCCTGTTCCGACGGTATGTACGACGAGGGCGGACGGCAGCATGGCACAGACCGCATACAGCTTGCTGGCGACATAGACCAGTTGTCGGTGACGCGTGTCAACGACAACGGCTTCTGCAACGGCGACGTGATGGGCGTGTACATCGTAGATTACAACGGTGGCACGCCTGGTACGTTGCGCGTGAGCGGCAATCATGGCGACAACGTGCGCCACACGTTTGATGAACCCAACCACAAGTGGACTTCAGACTATGACCTTTATTGGAATGACAAGCACACGCATATAGATGTGTACGGCTACTATCCATACGCTGCACCCGAGAGTATCGACAGCTATCAGTTCGAGGTGAGGGGCGACCAGAGCACCGCTGCCGACGGTGGCACGTTGTGTGGCTATGAGGCAAGCGACTTCCTCTGGGGCAAGGTGCCCGACGTGGCTCCCACCACCAACGTGATACGTCTGCCGCTGAGGCACCGCATGGCCAACGCCCGTGTGACGCTTGTGGAGGGTTCGGGCTTCGCGTCGGGCGAGTGGACGGCTACCGACAAGCAGGTGCTGGCTACCAATCTCGTGCGCAAGTCCAGCATAAACCTTGCCGATGGCACCGTCACTGCCAGCGGAAGCGTGGAGCCTACGGCCACCGTGCCGTCGCGCACGGGCGATGAGTGGCGTGCCATCGTGGTGCCGCAGACAGTGGCCAGTGGCACTACGCTGTTCAGCATCACCATAGGCGGCGTGCCGTATAAGTTCGCCAAAAGTGAGGCGTTCACCTATACCGCCGGTAAGATGAGCAACTTCTCCATACGCGTTGACAAGAAAACCGACAGCGGAGGGCAGTACAAGCTCACGCTCATAAGCGAGAGCATAACGCCTTGGGAGAATGACCTCGTGAGCCATGATGCTACGGCTAAGCAATATGTGGTTGTCAATTCTACTGCCGGTGGGTTGAAAGATGCCATAGCGGCGGCTAAGTTGGACTATACGAAGATTACCAATCTTAAAGTTACGGGAGAAATAAATTATTCCGATTTCTCTACTCTGGGAAACATGACTTCGCTTGAAGCTCTGAACATGAAAGAGGTCAAGATTGTAGGCACAGACAGTGAGATTTATGAAGATGTTATTCCCGCTGGGGCCTTTTATGAATCACATCTAAGCTATATCGTATTGCCCGACAGATTGAAAGAGATATGGGGAGGAGCTTTCCAAAACTGTAAGTATCTTGTTGGCTCATTGAATATTCCCGAAGGTGTAGAGGGAATCTATAGTATGGCATTTAAGAATTGTTCGGGATTGGACGGCACCCTTACTTTGCCATCTACATTGAGAAAGATTGGTGACAATGCTTTTAATGGTTGTAGCAGCTTGACAGGAAATCTCGTATTGTCTGAAGGATTGGAAACAATAGGAGATGATGCGTTTTATGGCTGCAGTGGCTTTTATGGCGAATTGCTCTTGCCTAACTCATTAAAAGAAATAGGAAAGGAAGCATTCTGGCATTGTCGGGGATTGAGTGGAAGTCTGACTATACCTAAAGAAATAACAGAAATAAAAGACGGGGTCTTTTACTACTGTGGCTTCAATGGCAATTTGAATCTCCACGATGATATAACAACTATTGGGATTAATGCTTTTAGATCGTGTCTGTTCAGAGGGGAATTAGTATTACCTAAAAAAATAAAAATCATAGAAGGATGTGCTTTTGACGGAAACAAGTTCTCTGGCACCCTGCATCTGCCATCTTCCTTACTGTCAATAGGTTCTGGTGCTTTTTCAGACAACTCTCAGTTGACAGGCATCCTTGAAATCCCCGAAAAAATTACAAGCATCAAAGAGGAAGCTTTTAAGAACTGCAGCCACATCGAAGGCATAGTCCTCCCTGCCAACATGGAGACCATAGGCAGCGGAGCGTTTAGTGACTGCTATGGCATAGGCTCCATAGTCTGCAAGGGCACGCTGCCGTCGTACGTCAAGAGCGGAGCCTTTGACGGCGTGCCTAAGGACAACTTCACTGTGGAGGTGCCCGAGCCGTCGGTGGCGCAGTACCAGACCACGGCCGGGTGGAACGAGTTTAAGCGCATAGCCGCACACCATGAGTTGGTGTGCCGCCCGTCGGTGGCCTGTGCCTTAGCCACGGAGCACAAGCAGACCTTGGTGGTCAACGCCGAGGGCGAGTGGGAGGTGGAGAGCAAGCCCGACTGGTGCGACGTGTCGCCCATGAGCGGTAACAAGAAGTCGGAGGTCACGCTCACCATCAATGCCATGGCAAATAACGGCTCAAGTCGCGAGGGCAAGGTGGTGTTCCGCCTCAAGGACAAGGACTACACACACGAGTGCAGCGTCAGCCAGTACGGCTACGAGTACGGCGAGGACCAGTGGCTCACCCTGCAGAAGGCCACTAAGGGCCGCAACAGAGGCATAAACATAGTGCTTCTCGGTGACGGATACAGTGCCAAGGACATAGCCAGTGGCAGCTATCTCACCACCATGAAGCAGGAGATGGAGTACTTCTTCGGACTGGAGCCGTACACCACCTACCGCGACTACTTCAATGTGTACACCGCCTTCCCCCTCTCCACCGAGAGCGGCGTGGGCACTGTCAACACCATACGCTACAACCGCTTCGGCACTACCTTCACGGGTGGCGTGAAGATGAGTGCCGACTACGACGACATATTCGCCTATGCCCTCAACGCTCCCACGGTGACGAAGGGCAACCTCAACCAGACGCTCATCATCATGGTGCCCAACACCACCGAGTACGGCGGCGTGACGCAGTTGTGGACGAGCGGCGCGGCCATAGCGTTCTGCCCCCAGAGCACCAACGCCTATCCGCTCGACTCGCGCGGCGTGGTGCAGCATGAGGCCGGCGGCCACGGCTTCGGCAAGTTGGCCGATGAGTACATATACCACAACGCGTTCATAGACAACTGCCACTGCATGGACGGCTGCGACCATGGCGACAAGTTACGTGACTACAAGGCCCTCGGCTGGTACGACAACATATCCCTCACGGGCAAGATGCACAGCGTGCCGTGGAGCCACCTCATTCTCGACCCGCGTTACAGCGACCTCGTGGATATATACGAGGGCGGCTATATGCACAGCCGTGGAGTGTTCCGCTCGGAGCAGAACTCCTGCATGAACAACAACATACCCTACTACAACACCATAAGCCGCGAGAGCATAGTGAGGCGCATAAAGCAGTATGCAGGGGAGGCGTACTCGTTTGATGACTTCGTGAAGTACGACAAGCGCGAGGCCGGCTCCGTGACGCGCGGCATGTACTCGGGCCGCAGCGGCAGCATCAGCCACCGCCAGTCAGCCCCCGTCATACACCGTGGCAGTCCGCTCAGCATGCCCAAGGTCAGGGCACACAGGCGGTAGCGATAACGCCGTGCGGATTCGGCCTTGCAACGTGTTGATATACAATGCATTGCAAAACGACCCATTTCACCGTGCAAAACGGCCCGTTTTAGGCCGCGAAATGGGCCGTTTCGGGCTGCGAAATGGGCCGTTTCGCACGGCAAGTGTGGCACACGCCGGTTGCAGCACGGCACGGACACGGCATTGTTTTTTCAATCCACAGCCGAAGTTATGGCCCTGCCAAGGCTTCGTCTGTAAACTAAAATGTGTAATTTTGTATATAGCATAAGTATGAGCATACATATCATCAGACTCCTTACCATAGCACTTGCCGCCTCGGGCCTTATGGCCTGTGCCGACGACGGCGAGCCTAAGTACGTGGATGCCAGGCACACGCCCATGACGTTCACGGTGACACACCCCGGCCGCACACGCGCCACGGCCACCGACTTCGAGGGCGGCGACCGCATATCACTGTTCGTAGCCAAGGCCGACGCGCCCTTGGAGATAGGCGGCAACCTCGTCAACAACGAGCCGCTGACCTACGACGGCAGCAGCTGGACGGCCTCGCACACCCTCTACTGGGACGACGGCACCTACAACGCCTACGCCTGTTACCCCTACATGCAGGAGGTGAGCAGCATAGAGGACCAGCCCTTCAGCGTGGCCACAGACCAGAGTACGGCCAAGACCACCACGACCCTCGGCGGCTACGAGGCCAGCGACCTGCTCTATGCCACGGCCAAGGGCGTGAAGGCTTCTGCCTCGCCCGTGAGCCTTACGTTCCGCCACATCATGAGCAAACTGAGAATCAGGCTCGTGAAGGGGGAGGACTTCGATGGCGAGATGCCCACCACCGCCGAGGTGTATGTACACGGCACCGTGCCCACCGCCACCGTTGACCTTCAGGCAGGGGTAGCCACGCGCTACCTGCGCGGCACGAGCCACACCATCAGGGCGCACCAGGACGGCGACTACACCTACTCGGCCATCATTGTGCCGCAGCGCATAGACAACCGTCTGCCGCTCGTGGAGGTGGTGATGAATGGCGTGAGCTACATGTATGAGAGCCGCTTCGTGTTCAAGCCCGGCGTGGAGCACCTCGTCAACCTCGTCATATCAGACAATCCCGACAAGGTGCGCATAGACGTAGGCGGCGAGGTGGAGGACTGGAAGTAGGCGCGTCGGCACCGTAGCCGTGCCGCAGCCTTGCCGCCATAGACACAATTCATCGGATGAAGAAAGTAGTATATATATTGTCAGCCGTGGTGCTGGCACTGGCCGCTTGGGCCGCTATGCTGTGGCTGCGGCCCACTGACGGGCATGCAGACGCGGTGCATGAGACGCGCTACGGCGTGAGCGAGGGCCTGCAACTCGTGGAGCAGACCACGGCACACGGCGACAGGCTGTATGTGGTGGAGGATGCCCGCGGCCGCACCCTGTTCCGCATACCGCTGCGCGGATGCCTTCTCGACACGCGCTTCCGTGGCGGACGGCTGGCTTTCCGCGAGGTGGCCACGGGGCGTGAGGGGTATGTAGACTGGCAGGGCATGGTGACGTTCACCGCTGCTCCTGCCCGCACCGATGCGCGTGCCACGGCAGTACACGACGACCGCGTGGCCGCCATCAGCGGCCGCACGGCTGTCGGTGATGCCTCCGTGGGCGGCTCGGCTGCTGCGGCTGAGTCTGCCCCTGTCAGCCGCCGCGACGTGAAGCTGCCGCCTACCGACATACGCCGGCTGGCGCACGACAACCCTTTCTATGCTGAGGCCGCCAAGATACTGCACGGACGGCTCACCGATACCGATGCGGCAAGCCGCCGGCAGATACTCAACTACTGCGAGCATCTGCGCACGGCCTACACCACCAAGGACGTGGACTTCCTGCGTCAGGTGTTCAGCGACGATGCCCTCATCATCGTGGGCAACGTGGTCAGGACATCGAAGGAGCCGGGGCGCGTACAGGCCGACAGCCGCGTGAGCTACGCCCTGCACACCAAGCGCGACTATCTGGCGCGTCTGGCCAAGGTGTTCGCCGCCAACAGGCAGGTGGACGTGCGCTTCTCCGACTTCCGCATCATGCGCCACCCCACCAAGGACGGCATATACGGTGTGTCACTGCGGCAGCGTTACCGCAGCGACCGCTACTCCGACGACGGCTGGCTCTTCCTGCTCTGGGACTTCCGCAATGCCTCCATGCCGCTCATCCATGTGCGCACGTGGCAGCCGTCGGACAGGGTGGAGGGCAGCGACGGGGTGGTGGACATCTCCGACTTCAATCTGGAATAATCATTACTAACATCGTAATATATGGCAATATTCAAGCCTTCGGCCCTTGGCCCCGTGTCGTATCGGCGCATGCTCACGGCGTGTGCCGCGCGTGCTGTGGCCCTCGTGTGCCTGTGGCTGTGGTGCGCTGCGGCCGTGGGGCAGACCGATGGTGCTGTGGCCGTGGGCTCCGACAGCACCTTCACGGTGGAGAGTTTCCGTCCGTTGCCCAATGACGTGAGCGCGTTTGTCGATGCCGTGCGCGACCTCAACGGCGAGGCGTGCGCCCTCGTCAAGGTGGTGGCGCCGCCCGACTTCGCCTTCTCCTCGCCGCTGGGCATAGTGAAGCGCACCGATGGCGTGGGCGAGATATGGCTCTATCTGCCCAAGGGCACCAAGCAGCTCACGCTGAAGCACCCGCAGTGGGGCGTGCTGCGCGACTACCCTTTGGGCCAGAAGCTCGAGAGCCGCATGACGTATGAGCTCCGCGTGGCGCTGCCTAAGGCTCCCATTGTGGAGCGGCACGACACCGTGGTGTTCACGCAGACGGTGGTAGACACGGTGACGGTGGCTCCCGTAAGGCGCGTCATGCCGCTGCGTGGCTACGCGCTGCTCACGGCGGCGGTGCATGAGGGCGGCCCATCGTGGGGCCTGATGCTCGCGCTGATGCGCCGTCATGGCGGCTACGTACATGTCGGCACCAACCTGCGCTCGGCCCCCGATGCCGTTGGGTCGTGCGATGGCAGCGGCTACGTGTCGGCCTCGGGCCGCACGCCTTACTACACGGGCCGCACGCACACCGCCTCGTTTGCCGTCACCGCAGGACTCATTCACCGTCTGTGCCCATGGCTCAGCATCTTCGAGGGTGTGGGCTACGGCCGCCACACCACGTCGTGGCAGCTCGCCGACAGCGAGGGCGGCGGATGGCTGCGCAATGACGACGGCACGCACAAGGGCATGGCGGCGGAGCTCGGCGCGGTGGCTTCCGTGGGACGGGTGAGCGTCTC
>JALFIM010000053.1 GCA_022775985.1 Prevotella sp. | reverse complement strand
CAATACTCCTAATGACGTGTATGAGGTGCAAGACATTGAGAAAGACAATGCCGTGTGCCGAAATCTTGCTTCTCTTGAGGATAAGACTTTCTTGCTTGACGATTTAGTGGCTGTGGCGCAGCGTGGCGATGTGATATATCCTTATCTGAAACCCATGGACAGTGTGGAGAATGCACCCGACAGCGACTTGTGGCATACGCTGATAGAGGCAGACAACTACCATGCCTTACAGACCCTTGCTTATCTTTATCCGGGTATGGTGGACTGCATCTATATAGACCCTCCTTACAACAAGCCCGACTCGCACGATTGGAAATACAACTGCGACTATGTTGACGGTACGGATGCGTATCGTCACTCCAAGTGGTTGTCGATGATGGAGGCACGGTTGAAGATAGCCAAGAAACTGCTTAATCCTAACGACTCGGTGCTGATTGTAACGATTGATGAACTGGAATATCATCATCTTGGATGCCTGTTGGAGCAGATGTTCCCTGAGGCGAGGATTCAGATGGTGAGTACATTGGTAAATCCCAAAGGTGTAACAAGAAATGGATTCAGAAGAGCTGATGAGTATATATATGTTGTTATGATTGGAACTGCAAGCCCTTGTCCATTGGATTTAGGTATAGAATGGTCACCTTCCGCAATAAAATCTAAACATGAAGGGAAAAATAACATAGCCAAGTTGGGATGGACATCGATGATGAGAAGAGGATCCCATTCTTCAAGGCAAGAAAGAATGGGGTTATATTATGCTATTTATGTTGATCCTGTTTCTAAAAATATTAAAAAAATAGGAAAATCATTGCCTCAAGGTGTAGATAAAGACACGGATTGTCTTGGATTAATTCAAGTCCTACCATTGAGAGCCAATGGAAGTCAAGGGTGTTGGCAAGTTGGGCCACAAGAACTTCAAAATAGAATATCACAGGGCCGCATTAAAGTAGGCAAGGAAACATCTTATGGATTTGTGATAAATTATTTGCCAAATGGAGAATATAATAAGGTTATTTCTGGGGAATTTGAAATAATAGGTTACTCAAATAACAATAATTCCATTGTTACGGTAAAGAAAGAATGCGATGATGATTCTTTAAGTATTGCTCCTACACAATGGAAGATTGCATTACATGACGCATCTGCATATGGTTCAACATTAATTAGAAATATTTTTAATGATAAACGTTTTGAATTTCCCAAATCTCTCTACGCTGTCCACGACACTATCCGGTTCTTTGTAGCCAACAAGCCCAACGCCCTCATCCTCGACTTCTTTGCCGGAAGTGGCACGACCCTTCATGCCGTAAACCTCTTGAACAAGGAAGATGGCGGACACCGCCGTTGCATTATGGTTACCAACAATGAGATTGGTGAGCCGAAAGAAAAGGAACTAAGACCGCAAGGTATTCGACCCGGCGATGAAGAATGGGAAAAGTGGGGCATTGCCCGCTATGTGAACTGGCCACGAACGAGGTGTAGCATACTTGGTGAGGATGTGAACGGAAAGCCCATCGTGGGCGACTACATAACATCGCAGACAGAAACGAAACTGACCGACAGAAAGTTCACGCAAATCAACTTCCTGCCAGCCGAAGCCACAAAGAAGCAGAAGAAAGCCTTGGTGACGCTTATCAACAAGCAGAAAGACGTGAAGTTGCCAACGATGAGTGACGACGTACCGTTCCTCGTGACAGAAGATGACAGCTATAATGCCAGCATCTTGTTTGACACAAATGAGGCGGAGGCATGGATGGAAGCATTAGACGGCAACAGCCACATCACCAACTTCTACATCGTGGCAGAAAAGGATGCCGACTTCAAGCGAATAAAGGCTGAAGTGAGCGAAACGATGGGACAGATAGAGGAAACCATTCCAGTGAAAATACCAATGAGTGACGGATTCAAGGCTAATGCGGCATTCTTCAAGCTCGGTTTTTTGGACAAGCGTTCTGTGGCGAGAGGACGCCAGTTGCAAGAATTGTTGCCGTTGCTGTGGATGAAAGCAGGGGCAATAGGCAAATGTCCAGAGAGTATCACAGACGATTATGCCATTTTGCCAGACAACCGCATGGCAATATTGACAGATGAGGCTTTCTTTGTACGTTTCAAGGAAGACATAAGCCAACACCCCGAAATAAAGGTGGTGTATCTGATTACAGACAGCCAGAATGCGTATCTCGCTATGACAAACGAACTGAAAGGGAAGAAAACCTTCCAGCTCTACCGCGACTATTTGGACAATTTCCGTATCAATTATGCAACAAAATAACGACTACACACAATATGAACATATCACTTAAACCCTTTCAGAAAGTCAGAGTCAGCGAACTCCGCCGAACTGCAGCCATGGCGCAGATGAATTGGCAACATTTCGGACAGAAGCAAATCATATCGTTCACAGCTCCTACTGGTGCAGGAAAGACCATCATGAGGGCAAACTTCATAGAATCGATGCTGTGTGGCGAGGCCGAGGGAATGGTGGCTGCCATACCTGACAGCATCTTTATCTGGCTCAGCGACTCACCAGAACTCAACGAGCAAAGCAAGCAGAAATTGGTGAGATATTGCAACAAACTCGTTATAAGCCAGTTCAAGACATTGGATGAGTCGTTTCGCGGCGAGAAACTTGAGCCTGGTATGGTCTATTTTCTCAATACGCAGAAGTTAGGCAAAGGCAGCAAGATGGTTGGCATTGGCGATGGCCGTGACTATACGATTTGGGAAACCATAGAAAACACCATAGAGGAATACGGACAGAATCTTGTGCTCATCATTGATGAGGCACACCGTGGAGCAAAAGTCAACCAGACAACCATCATGCAGAAGTTCGTAAACGGAAG
>JALFIM010000036.1 GCA_022775985.1 Prevotella sp. | reverse complement strand
GGGCAGTTGTAACAAAGGGGAACTATTGGCAAAAGGCTTTGCCGGATGCCTGTTCAAGCCGTTCTCCATATCGGAGTTGATGGAGGTTTCCGACAGGTGTGCCATAAAAGAAACACCGGACGGGAAACCGGATTTTTCAGCCTTGTTGTCCTACGGCAATGAAGCCGTTATGCTGGAAAAGTTGATGACGGAAACTGAAAAAGAAATGCAGGCGGTACGGGATGCGGCAACAGAGAAAGACCTGCAAAAGCTGGATTCTCTTACACACCACCTGCGCAGCTCATGGGAAGTACTACGTGCCGACCAACCGCTAAGGGAACTTTACGGATTGCTTCATGGCGATACACTCCCGGATGGTGAAGCGTTAAGCCGTGCTGTGACTGCCCTTTTGGAAAAAGGGGCGGAAATAATCCGGCTGGCAGAAAAGGAAAGGAGAAAATACGAAGATGGATAAGACAAAAATAATAGTGGTTGAGGACAATATCGTGTACTGCGAGTTTGTCTGTAACATGCTGGCACGGGAGGGCTACCGTACTGTGAAAGCATATCACCTATCAACTGCAAAGAAACATCTGCAACAAGCAACGGATAATGACATCGTGGTTGCCGACCTGCGTCTGCCTGACGGTAACGGTATAGACCTTTTGCGCTGGATGCGAAAGGAGGGAAAGATGCACCCCTTCATTATCATGACCGACTATGCCGAAGTGCATACCGCCGTGGAAAGTATGAAACTCGGATCGATAGACTATATCCCCAAACAGCTTGTGGAGGATAAACTTGTCCCTCTTCTCCGTTCCATACAGAAGGAGCGTCAGGCGGGACAACACCGTATGCCCGTGTTCGCCCGTGAGGGTTCCGCCTTTCAGAAAATCATGCACCGCATAAGGCTGGTGGCAGCTACTGATATGAGCGTGATGATATTCGGAGAGAACGGAACGGGCAAAGAGCATATCGCCCACCTGTTGCATGACAAGAGCAAACGTGCAGGCAAGCCTTTCGTGGCGGTGGACTGTGGCTCACTCACCAAAGAACTTGCGCCGTCGGCTTTCTTCGGACACGTCAAAGGCGCGTTCACGGGTGCGGATAGTACCAAGAAAGGGTATTTCTATGAAGCGGAAGGCGGCACGCTGTTTTTGGACGAGGTGGGCAACCTCGCGTTGGAAACGCAACAGATGTTGCTCCGTGCCATACAGGAGAGGCGGTATCGCCCGGTCGGTGACAAGACAGACCGGAATTTCAACGTCCGCATCATCGCCGCCACCAATGAGGATTTGGAAATCGCGGTGAGTGAAAAGCGTTTCCGGCAGGATCTGCTGTACCGCTTGCATGACTTCGGGATAACCGTTCCGCCCTTGCGTGACTGTCAGGAGGACATCTTGCCGTTGGCAGAGTTCTTCCGCGAGGTAGCCAACAAGGAACTGGAATGCAATGTGAGTGGGTTCAGTTCCGAAGCCCGTAAAGCGTTGCTGACCCACGCATGGCCGGGCAACGTGCGGGAACTTCGGCAGAAGATAATGGGTGCTGTATTGCAGGCGCAGGAAGGTGTGGTGATGAAAGAACATCTGGAGCTTGCCGTAACCAAACCTACCTCACACGTCAGTTTCGCCCTGCGCAATGACGCGGAGGATAAGGAGCGGATATTACGGGCGTTGAAACAGGCAAACGGCAACAGGAGTGTAGCCGCAGAACTGCTCGGAATAGGCAGGACAACACTGTACAGCAAACTTGAAGAGTATGGACTTAAATATAAATTCAAGCAACCATAGCCGATTTTATTGAATTTGACTATCTGCAAAGGTTTATTATTCAAAAAATAATATTACCTTTGCATTTAGGAAAAGCGTTCTTTTGAATTACTGCAAAACGAAGTGAAACACAGAATTTCGCTGGTTTCTAAATCGTTACCTGTCAAGCTGCGAAAATTTGCAAGTGCTTGAATTTTAGCAAGAAAGAAAATTTGATATGTCTTAAGCAATGGAATGAAAATGGCTTGGTGATTCCTGCCTTCTTCAACCATGCTTTAAGGGGATGGTTAATCATGCTGCGCTTCAATCCCTTGAACACGATACCCGTGCTTGGTTCACCACATAGTTCGTATGTCTCGTTGCTGATAGGCAAGGTTGCCTCGGTCTGAGTATTCTGGGTACGAATACGCAAGCAATAGCCTTGGTCGGGCGCTATCTCGAAGTCTTCCCAACGCAATTTTAAGATGTCGCTGATTCGCAATCCTGTGAGGCAAGCAAAGAGGGAGGCAGACTTCAGTACAGGTATATCGCAAGGAGTAGCTGCCAACTGCTTTACTTCATCAAGGGTAAGAAACTCCTTCTTTACATCTTGTGGCTCCATCTTGTCCAGATAGTCATTGATGTTCTCACGCAGCCACTTGTCACGATAGGCGATTTTTAAGAGACCACGGAAAGTAGAGTAGTAACCTGCTGCAGAGTTGAGAGATACCTTTTGTTTTGTTCGATTCAACTGATTTGCATTCAGAAGATACTCTCTGAACTTTTTGCAAAGTTCCACTGTCACATCCCCAAATGTACAATGACCTTGAACAAATTTGAAGAAATGCTTGTAGACACATGTCCACTTGTCATCTTTCTTATGTGTCATCTTCTCAAAGTATGCCAAAAAATCAGCTTTCTGTCGTGTTTTGTCCAAAAAACCAAATTCTTCATTGATGAGTGATTGGGTTCTGATACAACGGATGGCCTCTGCTTTGTTGAGCATATCTGTATTAAACTCACGTTCCATCTCATTCTTTGGATGAGCATAGATATAGATACCTAAATATTCCCTGCGACTCATTTGCATAGTCTCAGGGTTGCGTACTGGTGGATAGAAATCCAAATAAAGAGAAATACGGTCGTTTTTAATCGCTCTTTGGCGAAGAGAAACTCTTGTACATGTATTTACCATGATGTTTGCTTTTTATAATGTGATACTTATGTTTCATATATGATCCCATATTAAGAGATCTTTGAAATTGATTGCAAAATAATAGAGTTATGTAATGGGGTACAACTTAACCTTTTGATAACCGCTAAATAACCTTAGGCTTGCCGATAGCTTTCTCTAAATCTCGCTTGGAAATCTTGATATACTTGCCAATCTTCACCTTTTCAATAGCGTATTTCTTGATACGCTTATAAATCTGGTCCTGACTTAAACCATACAACTTCATGGCCTCCGGTATTGTATAATAAAGCTGGTCTTCTACGGATTCACCTTTTGCCAATTGTACATGACGCTTGGAATACAGAACATTGTTACCTTCCATTTTTCTTGGAATAGCATTGTGCCTAACGAAACAATATACGGTCGTTTTCGTCATACAATATTTCTGTTGAATGTCCATAACAGTCATCCATTCACTGATGGTTGGATCTGGAGACAGGTGTGCAAAATAATCATCCACCTCTTTCTTGTTCCAATATACTCTTCCTTGTATGGATATTCTTGAAATCTTGACTTTCTTGACTATCTCATAGATGGCGGTCTCGTAAGTGTTGTGGACTTCTGCAATTTCCTTGGCAGAGTAATATTCTGGAACAGGTAGCTCTCGGTTTGCATGAACAGCCTCTTTTGAAGCACTTTTTTTTGTGGTGTATGGCAAACTATCAACAAGATAATCTATATCTCGCTTTCTGATTAAAGATAAACGAGAAGTAATCTTGGATGCTCGCAACTTACCACTATACACCATATTATATATGGTCTGTCTGCTTAGTCCCAAAAGTATAGCGACCTCTTGAATAGTGAGGTATTCTTTCACGAGGATTTCAGACATGGATTTCTCGGAAGTTTTTCGGTGGCTCATAGTCTCAGCCATCTTTACTTTCTCCTCACGTTTTGCTGCCTTATAGGCATAACTGTTGCATTGCTTGGAGCAATAACGAGTTGTGGATTTTGATGCATAGAAGCTCTTCCCACAATACTCGCAAATTTTTAGAATTCTTTCTTTGCTTGCTGTCATTTGTACGCTTTTTATACTTTTTTACTTAATATATTGTAGAAAAAGTCGTCTGTCATTACTCCGTTTATTTTCAATAGTCTTATATCATCGTCCATCATTGTCCAAAACTCTCGGCAATCTTGCACTCATTTGCCAAAAATGGAGTCTCAAATTATTACTTTTGAAAAGTGGAGGTACAAGAGCGGTACAAAAAGGTGCTAAAAACGCCTTACCATTGATTATAACCAATAGTAAGGCTAAAAAGAAAGGTGCTCATTTTGAGCACCTTAACTATCATTTGTTGTCGATATTAATCGTTGTTTATCACAACTTATTTTCCGATGCAGAAGTGCTTAAATACGTTTTCAAGTACGGCTTCTGGTTGTATTTCGCCGCCGGTGATTTCACCGAGGTGGTAGAGACAGTTGCGTAGGTCTTGGCTGACAAGGTCGGTGGGGATGTTGGAGGCGAGTCCGTTGAGTACGCGGCTTATGTCGGCATGGGCAGACTTTAGAGCGGTGAGGTGGCGTAGGTTGTTTACTATCACTCCATTTGCAGATTCTTCTGGTAGAGAGAATGACTCGCTTAGGATATGACGCAATGTCTCTACTCCTGTGCCGCTCTTTGCAGAGATGCTTATTGATTTTGTATGAGGGGGTAGAGGCAATGCTATAGTTTTATTGTTGATGTCACTCTTGTTGATGACAACAATGAGGATTTTATCCTTGCATAGAGGTAAAATTTTGGAAGAAAGTTCTGCATACTGGGTGGCGGCGCATGTGCTGTCAAGAAGCATGAGCACTATTTCTGCCTGTTTTATTTTCTCTATGGATCGTCCTATGCCCATGCTCTCAATGGTGTCAGTGGCTTCTCTTATGCCAGCTGTATCAATGAAACGGAACATTTTTCCGTTGATATTTACAGTATCTTCTATTACATCACGCGTGGTACCGTGTATGTCGCTCACTATGGCACGCTCTTCTCCCACAAGCCGGTTGAGTAGGGTAGATTTACCTACATTTGTCTCGCCGATGATAGCTACAGGTATGCCGTTCTTTATCACGTTGCCCTGACGGAATGATGCTATAAGACCACTGACTACATCCTTAATATTCTGTGCTACACCAGTCAACTCATGACGGTCTGCAAACTCAAGTTCCTCATGATCAGAGAAGTCAAGCTCAAGTTCAACGAGTGTTGTGAGGTGCAGCAGCTTGTCGCGAAGAGCAGACAACTCCTTACTGAAAGAGCCACGCATCTGGTTCATGGCCATGCGATGCGATGCTGCTGAATTGGATGCTATGAGGTCGGCCACGGCTTCTGCCTGTGACAAGTCCATCTTGCCATTGAGAAAGGCACGCTGTGTGTACTCTCCAGGCCCAGCAGGGCGGCATCCGTTGCTTATAAGCAGCTGCATGATGCGTTGCATGATGTACCCAGAGCCATGACATGATATTTCTGTCGAGTCCTCGCCTGTGTATGAGTGTGGTGCGCGGAATATGCTGACCAATACCTCGTCTACGATTTCATATTCAGCCTTGTCTGTCTGGTTGCCGTTTGTCTCCGTGTCATTATTGCGGTCTACGATGTTGCCGAAGGCCAGTGTGTAAGGCTTGCGGTCACACAGCTTTCTGCCCCTTTGTGTTGGTACGAAAATGCTGTCGGTGATGTCAATGGCCTTAGGGCCTGAGACACGAATAATGCCGATGGCACCGCCTAGGGCGGTGGCAACGGCACATATTGTATCAGAAGAAAAAGTGTACATTTACAAATGAAAAGTTTAGGGCGTGATTCTGAGAAATCAACACCACATTAGAGTCAGATGCGCTCAAGGACAATCTCTATCAAGTCGTCGATATGGTTCTTGTAGCTTGTGTCGGCTTTGCCGGCCACACGATTGGCTATCACCATGCAGCATGTCGTGGCATGGTGTCCCATCAGACGTGCCAGTCCAGCAAGGGCCGAACTCTCCATCTCGAAGTTGGTGATGCGGTGTCCTTGATATTCAAAGTTCTCTATCTTCTCATTCTGGTGAGGGTCTGTAAGCGGTACGCGCAACTGGCGCCCCTGAGGCCCAAAGAATCCGCCACAGGCCACGGTCACTCCACGCACCATGTCGCCCTTGGCTATGCGCTCTACCATGCTCTCGTCGGCATGTATGACGTAGGGTACAGGCATACACATGTTGCCCGACCATCCGAGATGATTGATGAGTGCGCGTTCGAACGGCAAGTCGCATACCGCATTGCGCCCCGCATAGAAGTTCAGTAGTCCGTCGAAGCCAACTGATATCTCCGAGCAGATGAATGTGCCCTCTGGCGTGTATGGCTGCAATCCGCCACAGGTGCCTATGCGCACTATGTCAAGATGCCGCAGTTGTGATTTCTCCGTGCGTGTCTTGAAATCGATGTTGGCAAGAGCGTCCACTTCGTTCATTACGATGTCTATGTTGTCGCATCCTATACCTGTCGATATCACTGTGATACGCTTCTGCTTGTATGTGCCTGTTATGGTGTGGAACTCGCGGCTTTCTATGTCGCACTCCTTGTCGTCAAAGTGTGAGGCTACTAATGCCACACGGCCAGGGTCTCCCACCAAAATCACTTTGTCGGCGAGATGCTCAGGCTTTACATGCAGATGGAATATACTTCCATCTTTGTTTATTATCAGTTCTGACTCAGCAAATTTTTTCTCCATAATCAAAATTCCACTTTAATATAAATCCCTTAAAAACGATACCCGTGCGTTAACCACCCTTTAAAGTCTGTCTGTGAGTACAGACTTTGAAAAGAGTGGGTACATTGTGCGGTGACAACAGCACGGTCACCAATCAGCGTTTTCTCTTCTGCTCAGCCGCACGCAACTTGTTGGCCGTGTTTTTCAGTTCATCCAACAGACGGTCGTAGTCAGCTTCATATTTTGCTATTTCCGCACGCAACGCGCTCTTGCCTTGCTTGTCTCGTGTGCGCAATTCCATTCGCTTAGAGTCAAGTGTGGCATATAAATCATCTTTTTTCTGTTCAAGTGCCAACAACGATTTATAGAGCTGGCGGCTCTCGGCCGATGAGAAACTCTCCGCGTCATTGTATGTCAGCTCATCGTCTACGACAAATGATAGATTGTTCTTGCTGCCAGTCGCGTGTGCCACAGCCTTTATGCTTCTGAGCTTGTTCATTGCTGCGTCTCTTTGTTCGGGTGTAGTCCATGTGTCGCGTATTCGCGACAACTTGGCCAGTGCTTTCAGTTCTTTCTCGTCATAGTCATCAGCATCGTAGTTAGTGCGTTTTTCCGCCGACTTTATCGTGTACACGCATGCTTTTCCTTCTGGCTGATTGCGGGTTGACGAGAACCATACGAAACCGTTAATGTCATCCTCCTCATACATGTAGTCATCGTCATACGAGTTGTATGGCAACCCGAGATTCTCGGCTTGCAGGAAAGAGTCCTCTTCCGAGTCATACCGTGCCACATAGATGTCGTATCCTCCAAGTCCTTCTTCTGATATTGCAGAGAAATAGAAAGTCTCTCCGTCTGACTTCATGAAGGGATAGTTTATGTATTTCAGGTCATCAGCGAGTCCTTTTATCTGTCGGGGTTTCTCCCATTTGCCGTTCAACTTTTCGCGGCAGTACAGCCGTGAGTTGCCGAGAGTGTCGCTTTCCGCATAGAAACACTTATTGCCAAAACCATTCATGTAGAGGTAGGTTCCAGGCAGGGACTTGTCAGAGAATACCTTATTATATAGTATCACCTCGCCCATGTCCTTTGCCAGAGGAATGGCTGTGGCGGCATCTGATTTTCCCACCACCGTGCTGTCTATCACGAATAATCTCTGCGTGTTGTCCAGCATCCCCTCAAATTTCTCGCTCTCTTTCTGTACTGTCACAATGGGTTTCGCCTTGGCGGAGACGCGTCGTTTCTTTGTTTGAGCATTAGCAGGGAGGCTTATAGCCATCAGCAGAGCCAGCGCGGAGACTTTAACTTTCATGTCTTTATATAATCTTAATTTAAGTTCGTAATACGATTTTATATATAAGAGAGTGCTGTCGCACCTTTAATCCACGATGAAGGCAGTCCTGTTTCTTGCGACCTAACCAGACAGTGAAAGCCTGATGTCAATAGCATATGTGTATGCGTGCTCTTCTTTCAGCACCCTCTTTCTACATGCAATATTCGCAAAATATCCTGAGATATGCAAGTTTTTCGCCAAAAATCAGCTAAATTATTCAGATTATTCAGAATCCGTCAATCCGCAGACTGAGGTTGCTTATTTGTAGGGACAAAATGCGATGGTATATTATTTTTGATTTTATCCCCTATATTTTTGGCGTTTACAAAAAAACATGTAATTTTGCAGTAAATACCTGTTTCGCCCACGCCGTGTCGTGTGGCCGTCTGTGCGCAAAGTGCTACATCCGCTTTTGATTAACAGGCTGGCTACATGGCGGGACACATGAAGAAAGAGGGAGGGACATAGGTATCGCGATATTTAAAATAAAGGCGTTTACTTGACGCTTTGTTCTTGACACTTCGAAACTTCGCAACTTTCATGTACAGTCAACGAACATTGCAGCGGTAGATGCTCTCGGGATGTGTATAGCCACATCCCTTTTATAGGTATGGCTTTTGGTGACCCGCTTGTATGGTGTCGCCTGTTGGAGCATAACTGTAAAAGGGAAAGTGTATTCATATCGGCGTGGGCTTCGATGTTGCTCGTTCAACTATGCAGGGCAATGCGAAGGCCTCAGAACGTGGGACGGGTAACGAGGAGATCCCACGCTTTTGCTTTATTGTTCGCAATAAACTTATAAAACTCTAATTTGTAATAATGCCGACATGGGGTTTGGTTGGCGAACAAAAACAGCATGATATGAGTAATACATTAGCTCATTACACAAGCCTTGACGCCATGCTCAATATTATTCGTGGCGATGGCTTGCACTTTAGGGCAACGCATTTTACTAAGCTGAACGACTCTTTGGAATTTAAGTGGCCATATGAGGCATTGAAGGAAAAAGTCAAAAAACTTGAAGGTATGACAGACGAAGAGGTTTCCCTGTGTTATGAGAAATTTCCGTATGTAATATCTTTGTCAGATGAAATAGACGACCACTTGCTATGGTACCTTTACGGAAAGAGTGGATATGGGGTCAGTATGGTTCTTGACAAGAAACTGCTGAAGAAAAACCCTAAGGATTTGGTAGGTGAGTTTAATAAAAATTGTAATTGGCATGTTCTCCTTAATATAAAGTATGCCAATGAATACAACCGTCTGTCCGTATTGTCAGAAATAGAGGAAAACTATGTAAATGAAGGCTATGGGACAGTAAACGATGATTCAGATGACGCATTTATCTGCTGTTCTTT
>JALFIM010000032.1 GCA_022775985.1 Prevotella sp. | reverse complement strand
ACTGCGGCGGCAGGGCATAGAGGTGTACATGATGAGCGGCGACCGCGACAGCGCGGCACGCTTTTGGGCACAGAAGGCGGGCATCAGCCACTACCAGAGCCAGGTGAGGCCCTCCGACAAGCAGGCACTCGTGGCGCGGCTGCAGCACGAAGGCCACCGCGTGGCCATGGTGGGCGACGGCATCAACGACACACAGGCTCTGGCACTCGCCGACGTGGGCATGGCCATAGGGCGCGGCACCGACGTGGCCATGGACGTGGCGCAGGTCACGCTCATGGGCGACGACCTCATGACCATACCCGAGGCCATAGCCATAAGCCGCAAGACGGTGCGCATGATATGGCAAAACCTCTTCTGGGCCTTCGTCTACAACATAGTGTGCATACCCCTCGCCGCCGGCGTGCTCTACGCCTTCGGCATAGACTTCCAGATTACTCCCATGTGGGCGAGTGCGCTCATGGCGTGCTCGAGCGTGAGCGTGGTGCTCAACTCACTGCGCCTGCGCTGGGCATGACGGCGCACCCGGCACCGCGGCGGCGGTGCCGAAGTGTAAAAAAGGTAAAACAGGTGCAATAATTGTTATCGTGTATGCGCCATGACAGTTTTTTGCAATAACTTTGCACTCTGCATGGAATAAGTGTACATCGGCAGGTGCGGGCGCGGCAAGCACAGGCACTGCTGTGCCTGCACTTGCCGTAATATGTACTACAAAAAAAGTGAGACTCGCTGCCCCATGGCATGAACCTTGTATATATACAGGCAGCAATGATTACCGTAACGATAGAATCAATAAGTATCAGGAAACATAAAAATTCAGTAAAGGCAATGAACATTAAGCAGACAGGGCTTGCTAACCGTGCGGCACGCAAGTCCAAATCTTACACTACTTTATTTTTCGCGGTGGCGCTGCTCATGGCTTTCTCCACCACGTCAACGGCACAGACAGCGCCATCAAGGATTGCGCTCGTCACAGAATACAGCGCCGCCGACGGCATAGACAAGCTTGCGGGCATTGACCCATCTGCCTATTATGCCGCAGGATCTACGCCGCAGGACAAGCCTACGGGCACAGATGCCAACACCAAGGTGCTGTACCTGTACAACATCGGGGCAAAGAAATTCCTCAACGTGGGCGGACTGTACGGCACGCACGCTTCTCTAAATACCACACCACACGGCGTGTGGCTGGAAACCCTGGACACCAAGGGGGCTTACTATGTGCGCAACTCCATTGGGTCGGGCTCTGGCACGTATCTTGGTGTCGTGTCAGCCAAGGAACTGTACATGGACCGAAGCGGCAGCACCATTTCCAAGGTCACGTTTAAGAAGGCTCCCGACTATACGGAAAGCAACAAGGTGTACAATGTGAAGTTGTCTTTTACCGGTAGCGGAAAAGGAGGGTATGTCACGGCTTACCCCACCAACGAGGACAAGTTCTGCAATTTCGAGAACTCGCTTTATTCCACTTCCAACACCAGTTACAAGAACCAGGAGTGGAAGATTATAACCAATGGTGAGTACTATGAGCTGGCCAAGGCCAATCCGGCCAACATGGAAGCCGTAATCGACTTCTCGTTCCTCATGAAGGCTCCCGACTTCCGCGTGAACGACATTGAGGCCTTCGACTGGGTGGCCACAATGACAGACGGCTCGGCTTTCAGCTCCAGCTCCAACGCCAAGCTGCGTTTTGGCGATAACAATATGTATCGCAACTACGACAAGCGCAGCGTGCAGGACGACCCTGATAACCATAATTCGGCATGGGGCAGCACCTTCGATGGCGGCCATCAACAGAACTACGGCAAGCTCTTCTACTGCTACTCCCGTGCCCTTGACGGCTACCGCCTCACGCAGGAGGTCAAGGTGCACAAGTCGGGCTGGTATGTGGTGCGCTGCAACGGCTTCTCGTCGCAGACCACTGCCTCGGGCACGCCTCAGGCACACCTCTTCATGGCTGTAAAGAACAGCGACGGCACTGTAAGCACCGACCAACGGTCGGGCACCTCGCTCACCATAGTGAGCCGCGACGATGCCAGCACCTTGCTGAGCAATGACGCCAACGGTCAGGGAGCGGGCAAGGCTTTCTTCGAAGGCAAGTACGAGAACCAGGTGCAGCTGTGCCTGGACGACCCTGCTGACGGCTCTCCCATAAGCTCCGACAACCCCGTAACGATTGTTGTAGGCTGGTATGTGGACAAGGGCGATGCCACGCCCACGGACAACGACATTACGGCTGTGGACAACTTCAAGCTCCTGTACGCCGGCCCGCGCCGTATCCCGGGGCTTATCCTGGACGAGCAGAGCACCGACCTGCGCTATATAACTGAGGCCAAGGACAACTACAAGAACACGGTGCTGCACCTTAACCGCACGCTCAACGCGCACCAGTGGAACACGTTCATGGTGCCCGTAGACCTCACGGCCGGACAGCTTAAGCGCACCTTCGGCGACGATGTTAAGGTGGCCAAGCTGGAGCGCATAGGCGGCAATACGGTGTTCTTTGTTACCGAGGAGACCGCGAACGACGACGAGGTGCTGGTAAAGGCCTTTGAGCCGTACATCCTGTATCCGCCAGTGGTGGAAACGGTGTCGCCGGCATACACCGCACCCAAGTTCTACACCACGGATAGCCAGGACGACAACTCCAAGTTCCTCAGCAAAGACTACAAAGAGACCTCCGACGAGAGCAAGGCTCTCACCAAGAGCATTCCCGCCAACCACTATGTCATAACCATGGTGACGCTCGACCGCGGCAAGCTGCTCGAGCACATAGAGGGCACGAAGTCTGACGACGGACAGTACACCTGGAAGTCAAACACCTCATTCTCCACCAGCGACAACGGCCTCTCATGCTACGGCACGCTGGCCAAGACTTACGACGCCAACGGCATCATAGCCGGGCGCGACGACCTCGAGAACGACTACTTCATGTACAACAACAAGCTGCTCCAGGTGCCCGCCGGCAAGCAGTACGGCCTGCTGGGCTTCCGCTGCTGGCTGGAAATAAACGACCCCAGCGAGGCCTCCGCTGCCAAGCTCAACATCGACGGCGTGGAGGACGGCACCACGGGCATCGACGCCATAGCCACCGACGGGCAGATGTTCACCTCGCGCAAGCGCGGACTCGATGGTGTGTACTCGCTCGACGGACAGCTCCTGCGCCACGGATGCTCCGCCAAGGGACTGCCGCAGGGCATATACATCATAGGCGGACGGAAGGTAGTTATTAGTGAGTAGTTATTAATGATTAGTTATTAATGAGTAATGATTAATTAATGAGTAGTTATTAATGATTAGTTATTAGTTATTAGTTATTAGTGATTAGTGATTGATGATTACTGGCAGCTGAATAATAATTAATAACTGACAATTAACAATTAAAATAAAGGAATCGTGAAACGGATATATACAACATCCGCCATGAGCGTGGTGACAATGGGCGACGAACTGTGCGATGCCGGGCTCGGACTGACTAACGCAAGCGTGCAGACAAAGGACGGAACGACCGTAGACAACTTCCCCGTAGTGGAGCCGGGCAGCGAAGGCTATCCCGACGACTCGTTCTGGAACGACAAGAAGAACTGGGGCGGCAACTGACGCTGCTCCGCCGCGTGCCTGTGCCGCCGCGTGCCGCGGCACGTGCCGCGCCCGCGCCATCATACCCGACGGCCCGTGATACACGTCATGGCATCAGCCCCTGCGGCTGGCGCTGTGAGAGGTGTCACGGGCCGTCTTTGCGTTTAGCACGGTCTGCAAGGCCGTGGGCACGGCTGTCCGAGCCGCCCACGCGGCAGCGGCGCGGGCGGTGGGCTGAGGGCAGTTGCGGAATGGGCCGATTCGCGCTGCGAAATGGCCTGTTTCGGCGTGCTAAACGGCCCATTCCGCGCCACGAAACGGCCCGTTTTGCAACGCTCTGGCAGTCAGCGCGTTGCCAATGCGCGTGCGCGGTGTGCGTACACGCGGCGCATGGAGCGGTGCGCAGGGCACAAATACGCGCCCGAGGGCTTTTTTAAAGGCTACTTATTTTGCAGTGTCTTTTAATTGGTGTACCTTTGCACCCAAAACAAAAATCCCAACGATATGCAAAATGAAATGAACTACCTTGACCGCAACGAGTTCAACTTCGAGCCGTCGCCCGAGGTGATAGAGGCGATAAGGAATTTTGACCTTGGCAAGCTGTGCTTCTACACGCGCATCTACGACCAGGGCAAGAAGAGCATACTCTCGGTGTACCTCTCCGAGCAGTACGGCCTGCCCGAGGAGCAGGTGATACTCGGCTACGGCGCCGAGGACCTGCTCAAGCAAGCCGTGCACTACTTCCTCACCGACGGCGGCAGCAAGACCATGCTCATACCCAAGTTCTCGTGGTGGTACTACAAGTCCATAGCCGACGAGGTGTGCGGCACCACCCTGCAGTACCCCGTGCATGAGGACGGCGACACCTTCACGTACGACCTCGACGGGCTCCGCGCCATGGTAGACGACATAAAGCCGCGCATACTGCTCGTGGCATCGCCCAACAACCCCACGGGCAACGCCCTCACGCCCTCCGAGCTGGAGGAGCTCGTGGCCATGGTGCCGCTGGAGACGGTGGTGGTGGTCGATGAGGCATACGCCTCGTTCGTGAGCTCCGACACGTCGTATATACGCCGCATAGTGGAGTCGCACCCCAACGTGGTGTTCTGCCGCACGCTCTCCAAATTTTACGGCCTGCCCGGTCTGCGCATGGGCTTCGGCTTCATAGGCCGCAGCGCCGGCATGGACCGCTTCGCACGCTACGCCAACAAGTACCTCGGCTACGACCGCCTGTCGGAGGAGGTGGCCATCGCCGCCCTCAGGAGCGAGGACTACTACCGCCGCGTGGCCGCCGTGATGGACGAGGCACGCCGCATGTACACCGCCGAGATAGGTGCCCTGGAGGGCTTCAAGGTGTACCGCTCGAGTGCCAACTTCATACTCATAAAGTATCCGCTGCGCCTCAAGGAGGCCCTGCAGCGTGAGTTCGCGGGACAGCACTACAAGGTGAAGTTCATGAACGAGCCGGGCATAGACAGCCACATGCGCATAACGCTCGGCCGCAGTGAGCAGAACCGCCTGGTGTGCGACGTGATAAAGCGCATAGCGGAGGAGGGCGTATGATAGCAGTGATTCTCGCCGCCGGCATGGCACGCCGCCTCCGTCCGCTCACCGACCACTGCCCCAAGTGCCTGCTTGAGGTGGGGGGCCGCACGCTCCTCGGCCGCACCGTGGACGCCATACACGCCGCCGGCATAAGCCGCATAGTGATAGTGACGGGCTACCGCGCCGACATGATACGCTCGTACATCGCCGGGCACTACCCAGGGGGCGACTTCTCGTTCGTAGACAATCCCGACTACGACACCACCAACAACATATACTCGCTGTGGCTCGCGCGGCAGCATGCCGACGGGCGCGAGTTTCTCCTGCTCGACAGCGACATACTCCTCGACCCGCGCCTCGTGGAGCGCGTGGCCGCCACCAGCGTCACGTCGCTGGCCGTCAACGCCCATGAGCTGGGCGACGAGGAGATGAAGGTCATCACCGACGCGTCGGGACACGTCGTGGAGATAAGCAAGACGTGCTCCACGGCGAGGGCCATGGGCGAGTCGGTGGGCGTGGAGCACATCATGCCGCAGTACAGCACGGAGCTGTACCGCGAGCTCGAGGCCATGACCCAGGGCGAGGGGCTGTGCGACGTGTTCTACGAGCTGGCCTTCGAGCGGCTCATACCGCGCGGCCTGACGTTCCTCGCCATAGACACCACCGACCTCATGTCAATGGAGCTCGACACCCCCGACGACTTCCGCGCCGCCAACGACATGGCCGCCGCGCGGGCATAACGCAACCACAGACATACAGCATGCGATTCTCCATACTCATCCCCACGTGGAACAACCTTGAGTTTCTCAAGATATGCATTGGCAGCATACGCCGCAACTCCACGTTCGACCACCAGATAATAATACACGTCAACGACGGCAGCGACGGCACGCTCGAGTGGGTGCGCAGCCAGCACCTCGACTACCGCCACACGCCCACAAACGTGGGCATCTGCTACGCCCTCAACGGGCTGCGGCCCCTCGTGGCCACCGACTACATACTGTACATGAACGACGACATGTACGTGTGCCCCGGGTGGGACAAGGCCCTGGCCGACGAGATAGGGCGCATCGGGCACAAGGAATTCTTCCTCTCGTCCACGCTCATACAGCCGCGCAGCTTCTTCTGCAAGAGCGTCATAGCCCCGGCCGACTACGGTCAGGACGCGGCCACGTTCGACGAGCAGCGTCTGCTCGCTGAGTACGCCACGCTGCCGCACGCCGACTGGCAGGGCGCCACGTGGCCTCCCAACGTGGTACACCGCGACATGTGGGACCTCGTGGGCGGATACAGCGTGGAGCTGTCGCCCGGCATGTACTCCGACCCCGACTTCTCGGCCAAGCTGTGGCATGCCGGCGTGAGGCTGTTCAAGGGCCTGTCGGCCAGCCGCGTGTACCACTTCGAGGCACGCTCCACGCAGCGCATAGTGAAGAACGACGGCAGCACGCAGTTTCTGCGCAAGTGGGGCATCACCTCATCGTCGTTCATGCGCGACGTGCTGCACCGCGGAGAGCCCTTCGACAGCCCCTCCGACCACACGCGCCAGTTGCGCCGCGACATAGTGCGCAGCCGCCTGAAGCGGCTCCTCACCGCCCTGCGCGACGTGCACATGCGCGACATATTCCGCTGACCCGCGCTGCTGTGGCCACGCCTTCTGTCGGGCTGTGGCCGCGCCTTCTGCCTGTCACAGCCGCGCCTTCTGCCTGTCACAGCCGCACCTTCTGCCTGTCACAGCCGCACCTTGGCGTAATTCCGTCAGCACTTCCCGGCCACGCTCCGATAACACTACGCCCTGCAAGGCATGTGCGCACTCCGCCATCGGGAGTACTCTCATGCCTTGCAGGGCGTGTGCTTTGTGGGGTGCCGCCCCCAGTCGTGCCGTGGCGGCACGGACGTAAGGGCACAAAAAAACGCGGGGAACCAGTTTCTCTCAACTCGTACCCGCGTAGATTATTAACCTAAACGAAGCTTTATTATGTAGCGGATCTTCACAGATGCGCGAAAGAATATTGCCCATAATCATGGGCCTCAATAAGTGTCAGTCAGCATGATAGCTGCTGACATCCGTGCAAAATTACTAATAAAAACCGATACCGCAAGTTTTCTTTAAGTATTTTTAAGTCATTATTGCGGAATGTCTTACGCTATTGGGCCTACTGCGCCAGTATCTGCCGTGCAGGAATCTCCAGCACATTGCCTTTGCCGTCGCTTACCACCACGGAGCGGTTGTGCAACGCTTTCTCGACAAGCATGTTGTGATGGGCCTCCTGCAAGCCGCTTTCCACCTTCTGAAGGAAGTCCTCAATCTCTGTTTCTGTCATATTTATGCATTGCTATTAAGTGAGCGTATTAAAGCACCATCCATCGTATTCTTGACATAAAACAGTCTTAATCATATAAATATACAATGTATAAGTGCTTGACCATCGGCCTCAAAATTAGTAAATCTAATTGACAGCACAAAATATTTATGGATGAATTGTGCAAACTATGCCTTGCATCCCACCAGATAAATTCTGTCATTGCCAATAATCCCCGTGCGCCTACTGGCGGTAGGCTTCCTCGTGTACCCCGGCCACGGCGCGGCCGCTCGGGTCGTTGAGGCCGCGGAACGACTCGTCCCATGCCAGTGCCTCGGCGGTGCTGCACGCCACGCTCGGCACGCTCGGCACGCTGAGGGCGGCGGAGTCGGAGGGGAAGTGCTCGGCGAAGATGGAGCGGTAGTAGTACTCCTCCTTGTTGCGCGGCGGGTTGATGGGGAACCGCTCGGCGGCGTGCGCCATCTGCTCGTCGCTCACCTGGTCGGCGGTTATCTTCTTCAGGGTGTCTATCCACGAGTAGCCCACGCCGTCGCTGAACTGCTCCTTCTGCCGCCATGCCACGGCATCGGGCAGGAGGTCGGCGAAAGCCTCGCGCACTATGCGCTTCTCTATGGTGCGGCCCGGGCACATCTTGGCCTCGGGATTGGTGCGCATGGCCACGTCGAGGAACTCCTTGTCGAGGAATGGCACGCGTCCCTCCACACCCCATGCCGACAGGCTCTTGTTGGCGCGGAGGCAGTCGTAGAGGTACAGCTTGGAGAGCTTGCGCACCGTCTCTTCATGGAATGCGCGTGCCGACGGGGCCTTGTGGAAGTAGAGGTAGCCGCCGAATATCTCGTCGGCGCCCTCGCCCGAGAGCACCATCTTTATGCCCATCGACTTTATGACACGCGCCAGCAGGTACATTGGCGTGGAGGCCCGCACGGTGGTCACGTCGTAGGTCTCTATGAAGTATATCACGTCGCGTATGGCGTCGAGGCCCTCCTGTATGGTGTAGTTTATCTCATGATGCACGGTGCCGATGTGGTCGGCCACGAGCTTGGCCTTGGCAAGGTCGGGTGCGCCCTTCAGTCCCACGGCGAACGAGTGCAGGCGCGGCCACCATGCCTTGCCGCGGCCGCCGTCCTCGATGCGCCGCTCGGAGTATTTCTCGGCAATGGCCGATATCACCGATGAGTCGAGTCCGCCCGAGAGCAGCACGCCGTAGGGCACGTCGCTCATGAGCTGGCGGCGCACGGCGTCCTCGAGAGCGTCGTGTATGCCGCGCACGCTGGCCGGGTTGTCCTTCACTGCGTCGTAGCTGAACCAGTCGCGCTGGTAGTATCGCTTCATGCCCGGCTCACGGCTCCAGTAGTAGTGGCCCGGGAGGAACGGCTCGTAGCGCCGGCACTGCCCCTCAAGGGCCTTCAGCTCACTGGCCACGTACACCTTGCCGTCGTCGTCGTAGCCTATATACAGGGGTATTACTCCTATGGGGTCGCGTGCGATGAGAAACTCGTCGCGCTCGGCATCGTACAGCGCGAAGGCGAAGATGCCGCTCAGCTCCTCCAGGAAGTCTATGCCGCGGTCGCGGTACAGGGCCAGTATCACCTCGCAGTCGCTGCCCGTCTGGAACTGGTAGCGGCCGGCATAGCGGCGGCGGATGTCCTGATGGTTGTATATCTCGCCGTTGACGGCGAGCACCTGTTTCTTGTCGGGCGAGAAGAGCGGCTGCTTGCCCGACTCGGGGTCTACGATGCTGAGGCGCTCATGGCACAGTATGGCCGAGCCGCCGGTGTATATGCCGCTCCAGTCGGGGCCGCGGTGACGGATTTTCTGGCTCATGCGCAGAGCCTTCTGGCGCAACTCAGGAGTCTGCTCCTGAATGTTGAAGATAGATACTATTCCACACATATTTCTTTTGTTTTTTGCAAGAAAAGACAAAAGGAGTGAAGAGTGAAGAACGAAGAGTGAAGAATCCAATAGCTGTTGGTGCTACACCCTGTGTCCGTTACACGTTCATCAGAACTCTTGTCTTTCCTTGCAAGGTTGTTTATTCTATTTGAGGCAAGCTGCAAGTGCCGAGCTACGAGATAAGTCAAGGCTATATGATTCCTCACTCTTCGTCCTTCACACTTCACTTTCATATATATACGAGCAACGAATGACGATGTATGAGTAGAAAAGTCAAGGCTATATGATTCTTCACTCTTAGTTCTTCACTCTTCACTCTTCAATAGTGCCGAGCTATATGATTCTTCACTCTTAGTTCATCACTCTTCACTCTTAGTTCTTCACTCTTCACTTTTTAGTTGTACGCGCTCTCTCCATGCTCGTATATGTCGAGTCCTTCCTCCTCCACGCGCTTGTCTACGCGTATGCCCACGAGCCTGTCTACTATGGCGAACAGCACCACCGTGACCACCGCGCTGAATGCTATCGACACGGCCGTGGCGAAGAGCTGCACGCCGAGCTGGTGCCAGTCGCCGTAGAGGGCACCCTCTACGCCGCCCTCACCCGTGATGTAGCGCGTGGCGAACACACCCGTGAGCACAGAGCCTACGATGCCGCCCACGCCGTGTACGCCGAACGCGTCGAGCGCGTCGTCGTACTTGAAGTGCGCCTTCACCACCGCCACCATGAAGAAGCACACCACGGGCGTGATGATGCCTATGGCGAACGCGCCGAGCAGGTCTACGCTGCCGGCCGCGGGAGTTATGGCCACCAGCCCTGCCACGGCACCCGTACAGGCACCCACGGTGGTGGGTTTCTTGTTCACCGTCCAGTCCATCGCCATCCATGTCATGGCCGCTGCCGCCGTGGCCACGTGCGTCACGAGGAACGCGTTGGCTGCCAGTCCGTCGGCGGCGAGCCCGCTTCCGGCGTTGAAGCCGAACCACCCGAGCCACAGGAACGACGTGCCCATGAACACGAACGTGATGTTGTGCGGCAGGATGGGGTGTCCCACGCGGTAGTCATCGCGCTTGCCCACGAGCAGGGCCATGACCAGTGCCGACATGCCGGCGTTGATATGCACCACGGTGCCGCCCGCGAAGTCTATGGCTCCCATCTGCTGCAGGAAGCCGCCGCCCCATACCCAGTGTGCCATGGGGAAGTAGGCGATGGTCACCCACAGCAGCGTGAACACCATGTAGCCCTTGAACTTCACGCGCTCGGCGAAGGCTCCGAGTATCAGGGCCGGCGTGATGAGCGCGAACATGCACTGGAACATGGCGAACGTGAGCTCCGGTATGCCCGTCGGCATGATGGTGTCGAGGCGCACGCCGTGCAGGAACGACTTGCCCCATCCGCCTATGAGTGCCGCCAGCGGCGACCCCTCGGCGGCGTAGCTGTCGTCGAAGGCCCAGCTGTAGCCGAACGCCACCCACAGCAGGCTCACCGCTCCCACGATGAGCATGGTCTGCATGATGACGCTGAGCATGTTCTTTTGGCGCACCAGTCCGCCGTAGAACAGCGCGATGCCTGGTATGCTCATGAGCAGCACGAGGATGGTGGCCACGGTCATCCAGGCCGTGTTGCCGGTGTCGAGAGGGGTGGTGGAAAGTATTGTCGTTATCATATTGTTCTGAATTTTGAGTTTTGAATTTTGAATTTTGAGTTGGCGGCTGCGCCGCTTTTGAATTTTGAATTTTGAGTTTTGAATTTTGAATTGGCGGGCTGCGCCCGATTGTGATTTTTGAATTTTGAATTTTGAATTGGCGGCTGTGCCGCTTTTGAGTTGGTTATTTTTGATTTATTGTCTGCTTACTGTAAGGTTTTCCCTGTATTCAGGATGCAAAGACTGATGCTTATATGCTCTTGATATACTTGCTTACATGCTCTTGCTGCACTTGTGTGCATGCTCTTGATACACGCACCGTGTACACATCAAATCAAAAATGAGTAATTCAGAATCGGGCTTTGCCCGACAATTCAACATTCAAAACTCAAAACTCAAAAATTTCGCCAGCCCCGCTGCCGCTACTTCTCCTGCTCGGCGTTGTAGAGAGCGATGTCGCCGCGCTCGCCGGTGCGTATGCGTATGGCGTCCTCTATGGGTATGATGAATATGCGTCCATCGCCTATCTCGCCCGTCTGCGCCGCGCTCAGGATGGCGTGTACGGCTGGCTCCACGTTCTTGTCGCGCACCACCAGCGACACCAGTGTGCGCTCTATGCTGCTCGTGTTGTACATCACGCCGCGGTAGACGCGTGCCTGGCGCATCTTGCCCTCGCCGCGCACGTCGTAGTAGGAGAACCACTCTATGTCGGCCTCGAGCAACGCACGCTTCACGTCCTCAAAGCGTGACTTGCGGATAATAGCTTCAATTTTCTTCATAACTGCTGACTTGTTTTGTTCGTTATTTTCTATTTCTCTTACGTTTTGTACTATGACGACTGCAAAATTACGACATATTGTAAAATAAATATAGATATTAGCGGCATTTTGATAATATGATTTTTCATGATATAGCAGATTGTAATATATCTAACCCTTGATGCTTTCAAATTGTAAAGCAAATCATGCGGAAATATTACAATTTGATATTTTGACCAAAAAAGTATGGTTTTTTGTCAACCAAAAATGCTGTTATTATGCGAATTTATTGTACTTTTGCAGCGTAGATAATACAAAACGTCAATCAAACTTCAGTCAAAGCGTACAATATGGCAAATACAGTCAAGTTCACGAAGATGCACGGTGCGGGCAACGATTATATATATGTGAACACATTATTATATAGTATCCCCGACCCGTGTGCCGCCTCCCGCAAGTGGAGCGCGTACCATACGGGCATCGGCAGTGACGGGCTGGTGCTCATAGGCAAGCCGTCGATACGCAGCGGCGCCGACTTCTCGATGCGCATATTCAATGCCGACGGCTCCGAGGCCATGATGTGCGGCAACGCGTCGAGGTGCATAGGCAAGTACCTCTATGAGCGCGGACTCACGCGCAAGAGGGAGATACGTCTCGAGACACTGTCGGGAGTGAAGCTGCTGCGGCTGCACACAGGCGCGGCAGACAGGGTAGACAGCGTGACGGTAGACATGTTCGAGCCGCGCCTCAGCGTGGCGGAGCAGTACGACGACGGCTGCGGCGGCACGCTCACGGCGGCCTTCCGCACGTTCCGCGGCACGTTCGTGTCGATGGGCAACCCCCACTTCGTGTGCTTCGTAGACGACGTGGAGGGCATGGACGTGGCACGCTTCGGCTCCATCATGGAGCGCGACGCGGCCTTTCCGCAGCGCTGCAACATAGAGTTCGCGCAGGTCATGGGCGGCAAGCTGCGCACCCGCGTGTGGGAGCGCGGCAGCGGCATAACCATGGCATGCGGCACGGGGGCATGCGCCACGGCAGTGGCGGCCGCGCTCACAGGCCGCGCCGGCAGACGCTCGGCGGTGGTGATGGACGGCGGACAGCTCGACATAGAGTGGAGCGAGGCCGACAACCACGTGTACATGACGGGCCCTGCTGAGTTCGTGTTCGATGGAGAGGTGGAGCTGCCGTAGCGGCTGCTACGGCAGTTTTGAGTTTTGAGTTTTGAGTTTTGAATTGTCGGGCAAGCCCGATTTTGAATTGTACAATTTATAATCGGGTCACACAACGGGCTACGAAATAAAAAATCAAAACCCACAGTTCACAACCGCGGCAAGCCGCAATAAGTCAAAACTCAAAACTCAAAATCGGCTTTGCCGACAAATCAAAAGTCAAAACTCAAAAGTCAAAACTCAAAACCGGCTTTGCCGACAAATCAAAAGTCAAAACTCAAAAGTCAAAACTCAAAAACCGGCTTTGCCGACAAATCAAAAGTCAAAACTCAAAAGTCAAAACTCAATATATGGCATTAGTAAACGAGCATTATCTGAAGCTCTCGAACAACTACCTGTTCGCCGACATAGCCAAGAAGGTGAACGCCTACAAGGTGTCGCATCCCAAGGTGCGCGTCATAAGCCTCGGCATAGGCGACGTGACGCAGCCGCTCTGCCCCGCCGTCATAGAGGCCATGCACAAGGCGGTGGACGAGATGGCCGTCAAGGCTTCGTTCCGCGGCTACGGGCCCGAGAGGGGCTACGACTTCCTGCGCGAGGCCATCGTGAAGAACGACTACCTGCCGCGCGGCATACACCTCGACCCCAACGAAGTGTTCGTCAACGACGGCGCGAAGAGCGACACCGGCAACATAGGCGAGATAGTGCGCTGGGACAACAGCATAGGAGTCACCGACCCCATCTACCCCGTGTACATAGACTCCAACGTGATGTGCGGCCGCGCCGGCACCTTCGCCGACGGCAAGTGGAGCAACGTGACCTACATGCCCTGCACCGCCGACAACGCCTTCACGCCCCAGATACCGTCGCACCGCGTGGACATGATATACCTCTGCTACCCCAACAACCCCACCGGCACGGTGCTGCCGAAGGAGGAGCTGCGCAAGTGGGTCAACTACGCCATAAAGAACGACACGCTCATACTCTACGACGCCGCCTACGAGGCATACATACAGGACGACGACATACCCCACTCCATATACGAGATAAAGGGCGCACGCAAGGTGGCCATAGAGTTCCGCAGCTACTCAAAGACCGCGGGCTTCACAGGGGTGCGCTGCGGATACACCGTCATACCCAAGGAGCTCACCGCCGTGACCATATCGGGCAGCCAGCGCGTGGAGCTCAACCACCTGTGGGACCGCCGCCAGTGTACCAAGTTCAACGGCACGAGCTACATATCGCAGCGTGCCGCCGAGGCCATATACACGCCCGAGGGCAAGCGGCAGGTGAGGGAGGTCATAGACTACTACATGGGCAACGCCCGCCTCATGACCGAGGCCCTCACGCGGCTCGGGCTGCATGTGTACGGCGGCAAGAACGCCCCCTACCTGTGGGTGCAGACCCCCGACGGGGCCGACAGCTGGAAGTTCTTCGACCAGATGCTCTACGGCGCCGGCGTGGTGTGTACGCCCGGCGTGGGCTTCGGGCCCAGCGGCGAGGGCTACATACGCCTCACCGCCTTCGGCGACCGCGATGACTGCAAGGAGGCCATGCGCCGCATAGCCGAGTGGATAAACCGATAGCCGCGCCCATGATGATGACACACATACGCTTGGCTGCCGCCGCCGTGGCCGCCGCCTGCGCCATGGCGGCGCACGCCTCCGCCCCCGACTCCACGCAGTGCTGCCCCTCCGGCGGCACCGACGATGACGCACGGCTGCGCACGGAGCTGTCGGCCGACATCGTGAGCCGCTATATATGGCGCGGACAGGACCTCGGGGCCGTGAGCCTCCAGCCCACGCTGGGCGTGGCATGGCGCGGCCTGTCGCTCACGGCGTGGGGCAACGTGGGGCTGTCGCAGCCGCAGGACGACGAGGAGATAGACCTCACACTGGCCTACGAGCACGGCCGCCTGCACGTGGCCGTCACCGACTACTGGTTCGCGTACAGCGAGCGGAGCATACTCGACGGGCTGGCCGCCGACCCGTCCAACCGCTACTTCCACTACGCCGCGCACGACACCAACCACCTGTTCGAGGCAAACGTGGGCTACGACTTCGGCCTGCTCACGCTCGACTGGTTCACCAACTTCGCCGGATGCGACGGCATCAATGGCTCGGGCCGCCGTGCATACTCGTCATACATACAGGTGGAGGTGCCCTTCAGACTCGCCGCGTGCGACTGGACGGCCACCGTGGGGGCGGTGCCCTGGGCCACCGACTTCTACGCCTCGGCTCACGGGCTGGCCGTCACCGACATCACACTGAGGGCGGAGCACACGCTCAGGCTCTCGCGCCACATGGAGCTGCCGCTCTTCGCGGCCCTCTCCGCCAACCCGAGCACGCAGAGAGCATACCTGTCGTTCGGCCTCACGCTGAGGCCCTGACGGCGCAATGACAAACGAAACACACTATTAAGTAACAATAAAAGAACTTAGAACATGGCAAATTTAAGATTTGAGGTTGTTGCCGAGGCTTTCAAGAAGAAACCTCTGGAAGTTATCGCTCCGATAGAGAGACCGTCGGAGTATTTCGGGAAAAACGTCTTCAACCGTGCTAAAATGTACAAGTACCTGCCGCGCGACGTGTACGAGAAACTCGTGGATGTCATCGACAACGGCTCACGGCTTGACCGCTCCATCGCCGACGCCGTGGCCAAGGGCATGAAGCAGTGGGCCGACGAGAACGGCGTGACACACTACACGCACTGGTTCCAGCCGCTCACCGAGGGCACGGCCGAGAAGCACGACGCCTTCATAGAGCACGACGGCAAGGGCGGCATGATAGAGGATTTCTCAGGCAAGCTGCTCGTGCAGCAGGAGCCCGACGCCAGCTCATTCCCCAACGGAGGCATACGCAACACCTTCGAGGCACGCGGCTACTCGGCATGGGACCCCACATCGCCCGTGTTCATCATCGACGACACGCTGTGCATACCCACCATCTTCATATCATATACGGGCGAGGCCCTCGACTACAAGGCTCCGCTGCTCCGCGCACTGCACGCCGTCAACGTGGCCGCCACCGACGTGTGCCACTACTTCTACCCCGAGGTGAAGAAGGTGGTGAGCAACCTCGGATGGGAGCAGGAGTACTTCCTCGTGGACGAGGGGCTCTACTCCGCACGCCCCGACCTCATGCTCACGGGCCGCACACTCATGGGCCACGACTCGGCCAAGAACCAGCAGATGGACGACCACTACTTCGGAGCCATACCGGAGCGCGTGCAGGCGTTCATGAAAGACCTTGAGATACAGGCCCTCGAGCTGGGCATACCGTGCAAGACGCGCCACAACGAGGTGGCCCCCAACCAGTTTGAGCTCGCGCCCATCTTCGAGGAGACCAACATAGCCGTAGACCACAACATGCTCCTCATGTCGCTCATGAAGAAGATAGCACGCCGCCACGGCTTCCGCGTGCTGCTCCACGAGAAGCCCTTCGCCGGCATCAACGGCTCGGGCAAGCACAACAACTGGAGCCTCTCCACCGACACCGGCGTGCTGCTCCACGGCCCTGGCAAGAATCCCGAGGACAACCTGCGCTTCATAGTGTTCATCGTGGAGACACTCATGGGTGTGTACAAGCACAACGGACTGCTCAAGGCCAGCATCATGAGCGCCACCAACGCCCACCGTCTGGGAGCCAACGAGGCACCGCCAGCCATCATATCCTCGTTCCTCGGACACCAGCTCACCGAGCTGCTCGAGCACATAGAGAACTCCGACAAGAACGAGCTCTTCAACGTGGCCGGCAAGCAGGGCATGAAGCTCGACATACCCGAGATACCCGAACTGCTCATCGACAACACCGACCGCAACCGCACGTCGCCATTCGCCTTCACGGGCAACCGCTTCGAGTTCCGCGCCGTGGGCTCCGAGGCCAACTGCGCCAGCGCCATGATAGTGCTCAACACCGCCGTGGCCGAGGCCCTGCAGGACTTCAAGAAGCGCGTAGACGCACTCATCGCCGGCGGCGAGGACAAGATAAGCGCCATACTCGACGTGGTGCGCCAGGACGCCAAGTTCTGCAAGCCCATACACTTCGAGGGCAACGGCTACTCCGACGAGTGGGTGGAGGAGGCCAAGAAGCGCGGGCTCGACTGCGAGACCTCATGCCCAAAGATATTCGAGCGCTACCTCGACAAGGAGAGCATAGACATGTTCGAGAGCCAGAACGTCATGACGCGTAAGGAGCTTGAGGCACGCAACGAGGTGAAGTGGGAGACCTACACCAAGAAGATACAGATAGAGGCACGCGTCTTCGGCGACCTCTCCATGAACCACATCATACCCGTATGCACGCACTACCAGAGCCAGCTCGCCAAGAACGTGCAGAGCATGTACGACATCTTCTCCGCCGACCAGGCCGACAAGCTCACTGGCCGCAACAAGAAGATAATAAGCGAGATAGCCGAGCGCACGCAGAAGATAGAGACTGGCGTGGAGGAACTCGTCAACGCACGCAAGGTGGCCAACAAGATAGAGGACGAGCATCTCAAGGCCATAGCCTACCACGACACCGTGGCCCCCAAGATGGAGGAGATACGCTACCAGATAGACAAGCTCGAGCTTGTGGTGGCCGACGAGCTCTGGACTCTGCCCAAGTACCGCGAGCTGCTGTTCATACGCTGACGCGGCACGCCGGCATACGGCAATACGCACATTGTAACAATAAATATAGTTAGCAATCTATTTCTTTTATTGGTTGTTTAAGTTAAGCGGGGTGTGGTTGTGAAATCATGCTCCGCTTTTCGTATGTCCGCCACCGTGCGGCCGTCAGGCGTGCGGCAATGATGTGCGATATGGGCCGTTTTACAGAGTGAAATGGGCCGAAACGCGGCACGAAACGGCCCATTCCACACGCCGAAACGGCCTGTTTCGCAACGCACTGTCAGCCAGTGCGTTATGCGGCACGCCACGCAGCGTGCCGCAGCATGGCGTTGTGGCCGCGCAAAACCATGGCAGCCCACTGCCGCTGCGGCCGCGATGAATGCAGCAAGAAAGGCAAATGTCGGCAAAATGCGCAGAAAATGCACGGTATGTTTGTATTTGTCAGCTAAATGTTGTATTTTTGCATGTGAATAGCCGCATTTGCGTGTCAGAGTGTTCGCGGCACATGCGCTGTTTGCCCACACAGTAAGCACACAGCGGCCGTGGCACGGCACGTGAGCAGCATCAGCACGAGAGACTGGGCATCCCACATGAGCAGTACAATAATCAGAAACCACATAATACAATTAACAGAAACCAAGATTATGGCAAACATCAAGACCTTAGTTTCGGCTGTGATGAGCGCGTTCGCGCTCCTCGCCGTATCAACCACATTCGTAGCCTGCTCCGACGATGACGAGGAGAAGGTGGTGACACCCACATGTGAGGTGACATTCGACACAGAATCCATCAGCATGACATCGGCATCGTTCAGCGTGAAGACCGCCGACGCCGACTCCGTGAAATACGTGTACTACCCCGACGACATGCCCACCGTGCCCACCATGGACGATGTGCGCCAGAACGGCATAAAGCTCGCCGTGGCCAACGGCGAGCAGACGGTGCAGCTCACCGGCCTGGCCGAGGACACTCAGTACACGGTGTACGTGGCGGCCTTCGGCAAGAAGGGCGTGTTCAACAGCGGCTCGTGCGGCTTCAAGACAGCCGCCTACCCCGGCTTCACGCTCACGTCGGCCACGGGCGAGACATACAGCAACTGCAACGCCTCCGTGAAGTTCACCACGGCCGACGGCGTCACGGTGGCAGTAGACGCATACTACCCCGAGTTCAAGTACATGCGCGAGGGCGTGTACCCCATCCTTGAGTCGGATCCCACGTCGGGCGACGTGCCGCAGTACGTGCTCGGCGGCGCGGGCAACTCGCGTTACACTTACCTGAAGTCGGCCGGCGGCGACATCTTCGCCATAACAGGCGGTGAGATGGACGTGAAGGTCAACACCGAGGAAAAGACATACAACGTGAACTTCAAGCTCACTCTGGCCTCTGGCGATGAGGTGGAGGCACGCTTCACGGGCGCCATCAGCGGCATCGACGTGTTTGACGAGTACTCGCTCAACATGGACGCCGCACGCGTGCTAGACATAGACAACCGCCAGGCTGGCGAGTTCTACGTCAAGATGGAGGAGCACACCAACTGGTGCGAGATGTCGCTCGACTTCCAGGGCGATGCCGCCGACACCGCTCTGCAGCCCGGCACATACACCGTGTCGGAGGCCGGCGGCAAAGGCACCATCAGCACCAAGAGCTACATTTCCACATACAGTCCCGTGCCGGCACAGGGCGGCCACTTCACCTCAGGCTCAGCCACGGTGGAGAAGAGCGGCGACACCTACACCATAAAGTGGGACGTGACCACCAAGGAGGGACAGCGCTTCGTGGGAACATACACTGGCACCATCACCGACATGTGACAATATCGCATCAAGGCATAAGCTGATAATTAAGATTATTCTTATGTCAAGAATTAGAGGATTGGAGAATTTTTCATTCGACAAGGATTTTATTCTATGAATGTAGAATCAAGAATTAGAGAATCTCAAAGATGAAGAAAAATTCTCCAATTGGCTTTCGCCGAACGTTGTTTCTCTAATTCTTGACATAAAAACGAGAAAGAGTGCTTTGATATAGATTTATTCTGGACTATTACTTAAAATTCTCATACAACAGACATGACAAAGACCATAAAGTACATCACCGCCCTGCTGCTCGCCGTGCTCACCATGGCGGGCCTGGCGGCGTGCTCGTCCGACGGCGACGACGTGGAGAAGGTGTCGCTCAGCGTGGAGCTGACCGACCCTGCCGACACGCGCTGCACGTTCAGCATCAACACGTTCATGTGCGCCAAGGTGGCGTGGGCAGTGCTCCCGGCCACGGAGAAGGCACCGTCGGCCGCCGACGTGCTGTCTGGCGGCACGCAGGAGGAGCCCAACACCACCGCCACATCCACCGTCACGGGACTCGCGCCGCAGACCGCCTACAAGCTGTACGTGGCCGCACAGGGACACTTCGGCCGCACGCTGCTCAAGACCGTAGACTTCACCACCACCGAGCGCGGCGTGACCAAGCTCACGCAGGTGGCCGCAGCGGCCTACACCGACAAGACTGACGTGGGCCTCTACACCCTCACGCTCTCCACGGGCGACACCGACACCTACGGCTATCCTGCCGAGGTGGGCGGCATGAGCGTCATGCTCGACCTCTACGCCGCCGTTGACACCGACCCCACCAACGCCGTGCTCCCCGACGGTGAGTACACCATGGGCCAGAAAACGCCAGGCACCTTCGACCCCTCGTACTCATACGTCATAAACAAGGTGGCCGAGGGCAACACCAACGACAGCTACTCCGAGGCCGCCATGATAGGCGGCAAGGTGAAGGTGAGCCACGAGGGCGACACCTACACCATAGAGATAGACGCGGTGACGCACGACGGCGGCGAGGTGTTCGCCTCATACCAGGGCCCCATCGCCTTCACGCTCAACGCCAGCACGGAGTACAAGCCCTTCACCGAGGCGCAGGACGTGACGCTCGAGCTGGAGCAGGGACGCTACTGGGGCAACTGGTTCTATCCGCACGCCGACGACTTCGCGCTGCAGTTCTTCACAGGCACCTTCGATGCCAACGGCAACCAGACCGACGGCTACTACCTCTACGTGCCGGGCTACATGCCCAAGCTCGCCGACTACAACACCACCAGCCCGCAGGTGGCTGAGGGCACATACGACATCACTCCGCGCAAGAGCACCAACATCAACTGGATACCCTTCGAGGTGCAGCAGGGCGAGCTGATGGAGTTCATGGGCTCATCCACACCCGTGGGCATATACCTCACACGCATAGACGCGTCCACAGGCAAGCGGTACCTCAGCGTGATAGTGTCGGGTACCGTCACGTTCAAGAAGAACGGCAGCGGCTACACAGTCACCGTGGAGGGCAAGTCGGCAGAGGGCGTGAGCATCAAGTGCCGCTACGACGGCACCATAGCCATGACCAACTACTGCGACAACGACACCAATCCGCAGACTCCCAAACGTCCGTGGTCGTCGCTCTCGGCCGACCACACGCTCAGCTTCAACTCCACCACCGAGGCTTCCATCTTCTTCATGGGCGAGGACCTCAAGCGCGGACTCAACTCATGGATAGTGATGCTGGCCGCCGACCCGCTCAAGGACGACTACATCACCCTCGAGCTCCTCACCGACACCAGCGAGGGTACCGACTTCCCGTCGCGCACCTACACCCTGTCCATGGACTTGAAGGCCAACAACGCCCTGCCGGGATTCCAGAAGTACGGCGGAGGCGAGGTGGTGTACTCGTGGTACGGCGACATGAACGACCTCGACGACGAGGGCTACGCCAACACGCTCGCACCGCTCAACAGCGGCACCATCACCGTGAAGGAGAACAGCCGCAACGATGATACGGGCAACTACACCATAACCTTCAACACCAAGGACGACGCGGGACACGCCATCAAGGGCACGTTCACCGGCCCGGCCAGCTTCTACGACGCTCGCCAGCAGGCCTCCGTCAAGGGCTACGCCAGCGCACGCCGCCTCATGAAGAGCACCGCACGCCGCATGGCACGCAAGTGACACATCACGGCGGCACGCCTGGCCACGCGGCCGGGCGTGCCGCTCACTCATACAACGAGCAATCATGAAAACAGCATTACGACACATCATCCACACCGCCACGGCACTGGCCGCGGCACTGATTATCACGGCATGCGGCGGCAGCTCCGACTCGCCCGCCACGCCCGACGACCCCACTCCCACGCCGCCACAGACCGAGACCACGCACGGCGTGCTCTTCTTCTTCATGGGCAGCGGCACGGGGCTGCAGACGGAGATGGACGAGAACGTGCGGCAGATAGTGCAGAAGGCTTCGGGCATCGTTGACGACAACCACAAGCTCATGATATTCTACGACCGCGTGTACGACCCCGTGGACAAGAACCACGACACCTTCACGCGCCTCACCGAGGTGAAGAAGGTGGACGGACGCACCAAGCAGGTGACGGTGGAGGAGTGGAACCCGCAGACTACCAGCACCGTAGACCCCGACTTCATGGCATCGGTCATGAAGCTGGCACGCCAGAAGATGAACGCCGACACGTACTCGCTGGTCATGTCGTCGCACGGAGGCGGATGGATTCCGTCTGACGTGTACGACGAGTTCGTGGCCAAGGAGGGCGCCGACAACGAGCCGTCGGCCTCGCGGGCCCTGACCCTCACCAAGTTCTTCGGTGAGGACTCGGGCAGCTTCATGGAGGTGCCGCAGCTCGCCAAGGCCCTCACGGAGGCCGGCAAGTGGCAGTGCCTGCTCTTCGACGCGTGCTTCATGGCATCGGTGGAGGCTCTGTACGACCTGCGCCTCACGGCCGACTACATCATAGCATCGCCGGCCGAGGTGATGGGAGGCGGCTTCCCCTACCAGACGGTGCTGCCCTGCCTCTACGAGGACAGCGAGGAGTCGTACACCACGCTGTGCAAGGCTTTCATGGACAAGTACAAGGGCTCGGCCACGCCGTCGGCCACGGTGACGCTGGTGCGCACGTCGGCTCTCGACGCGCTCGCCGCCGCTGCCAAGCCCATATACGCCGCTGCGGCAGGACGCACCATAGACGCGTCGGCGCTGCAAGGGTATGAGGGCTTACGCCCGCACATGTTCTTCGACCTCGCGCATTATGCCGGGGCCGCCGGGGCCACGGCCGCACAGCAGTCGGCCTTCAGCCGCGCACTCAGCGATGCCGTGGCGTATGCCGACCACACGCCCACCATCATATCGGGCTTCGGGGCCGACAAGGGCACCATATCCATGGCCACGTGCTGCGGACTCACGTGCCACGTGCCTGTGGCCGGCTACGACAAGACGCACGCCGCATGGCTCGCCACGTCGTGGGCCAAGGCCGTGGGGCAGTGACGCGGCAGCCGCATAGGGCCACACATCATACCGAAGGCCGGGACACGCTCTTGCAGGGCGCGTCCCGGCCTTCTGCATGCAGGGGCTGCGGCACGGGCCGCACGGGGGCGCGGACTAAAACGGACGGTTTTTATTTTGCAGTGTCTGCGAATTACAGTAACTTTGCAGTCTGAAACCGACAACTTGTTATAGATGAATTGGATTGACGGACTCTTTTGCGTCCACTCGGCACTCCAGACTGTGGTGGTGCTCTCGCTCATCATAGCCGTGGGCCTGGCCCTCGGCAAGATACACGTGCGCGGCATATCGCTCGGCATAGCCTTCGTGTTCTTCGTGGGCATCGTGGCAGGGCACCTGCACCTCAGCGCCGACGCACGCATGCTCGACTTCGCCGAGACGTTCGGCCTGTCGCTCTTCGTCTATACCCTCGGACTGTACGTGGGCCCCAACTTCTTCGGGCTCATGCGGCACGACGGCATACGCATGAACCTGTGGAGCGCGGCCGTCATAGCCGTCGGCACGGTCATGGCCATGGTCATGACGGAGGTGCTGCCCGTGTCGGTGGCCGACATGGTGGGCATACTCTGCGGAGCCACCACCAACACCCCTGCCCTCGGAGCGGCACAGCAGGCACTCAACAACGCTGGCGTGCCGTCGAGCGGCGCGGCCCTCGGCTGCGCCGTGACATACCCCCTGGGCGTGGTGGGCGTGATACTCGCCATGATGCTCCTGCGCAGGTTCTGCGTGCGCCCGGCCGACCTTGAGCCGCGTCTCAGCAGCGAGGCCGACAACACATACATAGCACAGTTCGTCGTCATCAACCCGGCCCTGGCAGGAAAGACCATAGCCGAGGTGGCGCAGATGACACACATGCACTTCATCATATCGCGCATCTGGCGCGGACGGGAGGTCATCGTGCCGCTGGCGCAGACCGTCATGCACATCAACGACAACGCCCTCGTGGTGACGACGCGCGACGAGGCCGCCGCCATGGAGATACTCTTCGGCGAGCGTGTGAAGAAAGACTGGAACCGCGAGCAGATAGACTGGAACGCCATAGACTCGCACGTGGAGAGCCGCGTGATAGTGGTGACGCGCCCGATGCTCAACGGCAAGGTACTCGGTGCACTGCACCTGCGCGACGCTTACGGCGTGAACGTGAGCCGCGTGATGCGCGGCGACGTGAAACTGCTGGCCACCGACGACCTGCTCCTGCAATACGGCGACCGCGTGACGGTAGTGGGCGAGCCCAAGGCCATAGACCATGTGGAGAGCTTCCTTGGCAATGCCGTGCAGGTTCTCAACGAGCCCAACCTCGGGGCCATATTCCTCGGGCTGATACTCGGCCTCGCCCTCGGCACCATACCGTTGAGCCTGCCGGGCATGTCGGCCCCCGTAAGGCTCGGCATAGCAGGAGGCCCCATCATAGTGGGCATACTCGTGGGGTCGCTCGGGCCGAGGGCGCACTTCATAAGCTACACCACGCGGTCGGCATCGCTCATGCTGCGCAAGCTCGGGCTGTCACTGTACCTCGCGTGTCTGGGCCTCGCCGCCGGCGGCGACTTCCTCGATACCGTGATGCGGCCGGAGGGACTGCTGTGGGTGGGGGCCGGTTTCCTGCTCACGGTGCTGCCGGTGCTCATCGTGGGCATGGTGGCGCTGCGCACGCGCACCCTCGACTTCGGGTCGGTGTGCGGCATACTCTGCGGCTCCATGGCCAACCCCATGGCGCTGGGCTACGCCAACGACACGCTCAAGGGCGACACGCAGTCGGTGAGCTACGCGTCGGTATATCCGCTCGGCATGTTCATGCGCGTGGTCATAGCGCAGATACTCGTCATGTTCTTCGTGTAGGCACGCCGCACGACTGCGCCCCGAGGGCATGACAATCACGACTAAATCACATTCACACATTATATGAAGAAACTCTTTATCGAGACATACGGATGCCAGATGAACGTGGCCGACTCCGAGGTAGTGGCGTCGGTCATGCAGATGGCAGGGTACGAGCTGTGCGACGATGAGGCGCAGGCCGATGCCGTGTTCCTCAACACCTGTTCCATACGCGAGAACGCGGAGAACAAGATATACAGCCGTCTGGAGGCCCTGCACGCCGAGCAGAAGCACGGCCGCAAGCTCATCATAGGCGTGCTCGGGTGCATGGCGGAGCGTGTGAGGAAGGACCTCATAGAGAACCACCACGCCAACCTCGTGTGCGGCCCCGACTCATATCTCAACCTACCGGACATGACGGCGCAGTGCGAGAACGGCCACAACGCCATGGACATAGACCTCAGCACCACCGAGACATACCGCGACGTAGTGCCGCAGCGCATCGGGCACGGCAAGGTGAGCGGCTTCGTGAGCATCATGCGCGGCTGCAACAACTTCTGCCACTACTGCATAGTGCCATACACCCGTGGCCGTGAGCGGTCGCGCGACGTGGAGAGCATACTGCGCGAGGTGGCCGACCTGCACGACCGCGGATTCAAGGAGGTGACGCTGCTCGGCCAGAATGTCAACAGCTACGGCCTCACGCCCGCCGGCAAGCGCGTGGAGGGTGGCGTGTCCTTTGCCGAACTGCTGCGCAAGGTGGCGCGGAGCGTGCCCGACATGCGCGTGCGCTTCACCACGTCCAACCCCGAGGACATGACCGACGACATACTGCACGCCATAGCCGACGAGCCGAACATCTGCCGACACATACACTTCCCTGCGCAGAGCGGCTCCAACAAGATACTGCGTCTTATGAACCGCAAGTACACGCGTGAGCAGTACCTGGAGCGGGTGGAGGCCATACGCCGCATCATACCGGGCTGCGGACTATCCACAGACCTGTTCGTGGGCTACCACGACGAGACTCCCGAGGACCACGAGCTCACGCTCTCGCTCGTGCGTGAGTGCCGCTTCGACTCGGCATTCATGTTCAAGTACTCCGAGCGTCCGGGCACATACGCCGCCAAGCACCTGCCCGACAACGTGCCCGAGGAGGTGAAGATAGCACGCCTCAACGAGCTTATCAAGCTGCAGACCGAGGTGTCGGCGGAGCAGAACGCCAAGGATGTGGGCCACACCTACGAGGTGCTCGTGGAGGGCTTCAGCAAGCGTTCGCGCGAGCAGCTCATGGGACGCACCGAGCAGAACAAGGCCGTGGTGTTCGGCAAGGGCCGCCACCACATCGGCGAGCGGGTCATGGTGACCATCACAGGCAGCACCAGTGCCACGCTGCTGGGCGAGGCCGTGGATTGAAAG
>JALFIM010000022.1 GCA_022775985.1 Prevotella sp. | reverse complement strand
TATAAATAGCCCACGGCTTGCGGTGTGATGCCGCATGGCCGTGGGCTATGTGTGTGTAAGTGGGTGCCGTGCCGTAGGTCGTGAGCTATGTCTGCGACCTGCGGTGCGGTGCTGTCATTACAGTCTCACCTTGTATGTCTTTATGCTGTCGGCAGTAGCTGCCTTCACTACATACACACCGTGCGAGAGTCCGCTCACTGCCTCGGCAGGTGTGGCCTGTGCCTTGTCGGCCACTACGTTGCCGTTGAGGTCGTACACGGTGATGTGTGCGGGAGTGGTGGGTATGCCGTCGATACCGTCTACGGTGGTGTTGTTCACCGACAGTACCACGTACTTGTCGGCGGCACCGCGCGATGACAGCTTGACGTATGCCTCATGCACGCCCTCGTCGAAGGAGTTGAAGGCCACTGTGAACGTGCCGCCGAAGCCGGGCAGCTCTGTGTGCGAGAGCTGGAACTTGGACTTGTTGGGGCCGCCGAGCGATGCGGTGATAGGCTCAGTGAGGTTCTCAGCCTCCACTGTCACGAGGTCAGACACGGCGTCCTTGCCCGGAGTTGCCGTGAATGCGAGGCTTGTGACGCTGGGGCGTATCACAGGTATGTCGGTACGGCCGTATGTCACGTCATCGATGTAGTACACGGCCACGTTGTTGTGTCCGCGTGTGCTCGTGAACCTGAAGCCCATGAAGAACACGTCGGCGATGTTCTGGTCGGTGAGGTCTATGTGGTATTCGTACCACTCGCCGCTCTCGTCCTTGGTACACGGCATGGTGAATCCGCTCACGGGTGCGATGTAAGGCTCGCCGTCGGCCATGTCTATGTAGCAGAGCTCGAGCTTGTCTGTCTGGTTGTCTATGAGGTTGTCGCCGCGCACCCTGAACGTGAATATCTTGGATGCGGAGTTCTTGAAGTCGAGTGCAGGAGTTACGAGCATCATCTGTGCGGGCGACTCCTCATCGTCTGTCAGTTTGGAGTCGTAGGCCGTGACCTTGGCTACCTTCTCTCCTGCCGATGCGTCGTAGTCGAGGAATGAGTATCCCCACCATGCGCGTGTGCCCTGAAGGGCGGAGTTAGTCCATCCATTGATGTGCAGCGGCTTGTTGCGCTCCTGGTTGTCGAAAGTCTCGTTGAGCAGCGTGAGCGGTGACTCGGTGCTCAGTTTGAAGTCGTCGCCCTCGCGTGTGGGATCGGTCTGCTGTCCGTCAGTGGCCACGCCCTCTATGGGTATGGTCACGTCGTCCATGCCCAGTGCCGATATGACGATGGCATTGGTGTATGTACCTGCGGTCTTGGGGGCGAACGTCACGCGCAGCGTGTTCTTGGTGTTGCGCAGGAGCATGGTGGTGCTCAGGCGGAACGTGCCGGCCTCCTGCACCTTGACGTAGGCATAGTCGGGCATGCCCGAGGTGGTTATCTCAATGGTCTGGTCTTGTGTCTCACCAGCCTTGGCGGAGAACTTCTCCAAGGTCTGCGGCGTGAGGGCCACGGCTGGCGGATTCTGCTCGTCTATGGCGTATGCGCTGAACGCTATGGTGCGCGACAGCTCGGGCAGAGAGGGGCAGTCTACGGACAGGATAGCCTTGTGTATGGCCACGCTGGTGGGCGTGTACATGATGTCGATGTCGGTCTCGCTTGAGCCTTTGTCTATCGCAGACTGCGAGAGACTGAACTGGCTGCTGCCGGCTCCCATCAGATCAAGCAGTATGGCTGAGGGCATGTTCTTGGCCGATACGTGTATGGTGGCCACCTTGGAGGTCTTGCCCACCACGCCGGCAGCACGGTCTATCTTGTCGGGAGTGATGTCGAATGACGGAGTGTTGTCGGCGGACACGGTCACGTCCTCGCTGCCGCGCGGAGCTATGATGAGCTGCTTGGCGGAGGTGAACAGGCCGGTGATGTCGGCCTCGGTGGTGGGTATGGCGGTGCCTATGAGCGACGTTTTCTTGAAAATGCGCACCTTGGCCTCATCGGTGCCGTCGGTGATGACGGGCTGTGTCATGCCCTCCTTGAACGTAGCACCCTCAGTCACGTCCTTGAACGTGATGCCCTTCACGCGCACCAGTTGTCCGAGATAGTCGGCTGGGGCAGCCTTGAGCTGTGCCAGAGTCACGTCCTCAGGCTCCACGGCGTTGCCCTTGGAGAGCACCTTGCCGAGTATGGTGTTGTATGCCACGGCGTAGGTAGTGCCCATAGACACGCTTATGCCGAACACCGTGCCCGTAATCTTGTCGCCGGCCTCGTATTCTGTGGCCAGCGTACCGCACTCGTCAGACACTGAGAAGGCTCCCGTAGCATCCTGGAGGTAGTACACGGGATGGTCGCCGCCCTTGTCAACGAATGTCACCACGGCCTCGCCCGTGTAGCGGTATGTGAGGTACTGCTCAGGGTCCTCGGCGTAGATGGCCTTGATGGTGGATATCTCCGTGGGCTTGAAGCCACTCCATGACACCTTCACTGTGGCATCGTCGGCATCCTCGCTCTTCAGTGTGAGCGTGGCAGAGCCCTCACCCTCGGTGTACTTGATGGTGACGTTGAACTTGGCACCGTCGCCGCTCATCACATCATCGGCGCTGAGGGTGGCGGGCGATACCGTCACTGCGTCAGACGATGATGTGACGCTCACGTCGCCCTTGAGGTTGCTGCCCGTGACAGTCAGAGTCTCGGTGTACTCGTCGCCGGCATATACGCTGCCGCATACGAGCGACTTCTTCGACACCTTGAGCGTGGGAGTCTCCAACTCGCTGGAGCCTCCGAAGAGCCCAGTGTATGAGTCGGCCACGCGCACTGATGCCACATACATCACAGGAGCTGTGACAGTAGCATTGGTGCCCTGGCGCAGCTCCACGCCTTGCAGACCGTACTGCTTCAGTCCGCTTCCGATATGGTTCTCGCCGTCTATGAAGGCCGACGGGGTGTTGGGCTCAGTGGTGAGTGTTGTGGGGTTGACGTACAGGTACACGTTGTCCTTTCCGCTGCCATCGCCCTTTATCTGATACCTCATCACCACGAGGTAGGTCTGGCCTATCTTCAGCGGCTCTGTTGCGAACACGGGATTGGCGGCACCGCGCTCCACGCCTATCTTCACCTCGTCGTCCTTGTCGCCGGGGGCGAAGTATATGCGTCCGAGCTCTACGGGATTTGTCCCTTCTGTCACAGGCTTGGCCTTGGTGCGTGGCACCAGTGCCAATGCGTAGACGTTGCCCTTGGGTTGCGCCTCCACATTGATGAGCGCAGACATGTACACATCGCCCGACAGTATGCCGGCATCGTCGTCGGTGAACCGCGCCATGAGGTCCTCAGCCGACTTCGTGGCACCAAGTCTCACGCTCTTGCCGCTGGCGTTGTCGTAGTAGCCGGGGTATGTCAGGGCCTTGTCTACGACCTGCACGGGGTCAGCACTGTTGCTGCCGTAGCGCATCCAGCCGCCCTGCTTGTACAGGTTGCCTGCCGGATAGTCGAAGTCGTCATGGAAGCTGAATGCCGCCTGTGCCGCCATGCCTTGTGGCAAAGCGCAGAGGGCAATGAGCAGCATCACAATCCATGCCGACATTGTCTTTGTAGTGTAATAATGTTTCATGAAGTTTTTGAACTTTTAGAAAAGTGAAATAAAAACAGGAAAAAATCTCTTTTGCAAAAGTACATAAATTTTCGCAAAAACTCGCTAATACCTGTCAGTAAGTGATGTCTGTGTACTGATAGGCATGGAAAAAACATACCCATCGGCAGTATCAAGCACATGTTTTGCTGATTCCGCCGATGGGTATGACTGAAATGTGTGAGTGCGTGGCCGCACTCAAGGTCTTACTTCACGAGTATTTTCTTTCCGTTCACGATATGCACGCCGCTCTTCAGCGTGGAGATGTCGTTGCCCTCATACTGCCCCGTGATGCTGTAAATGGCCGTGGGAGTTTCTCGTGCATCTGTCTCCACGCCATCTATGGCCGTGGCTTCACCGTCGATGACGAACTGCAACTTTGCCGATACGAGTTTGCCTGTGCCCGTCTCCTCAAGGCGGAAGTAGCACTTGCCCTTGCCTACATGGCAGCTCGTGTCGTCGGCGGCCTCGTAGAAGGTCAGTTTGTCGCCCTCGCGGCTGCGGATGTAGTACTCGCCTTTCTGCAAGGTGTAGGCTTCATTGGCTCCTATCATGTAGAGGTCGTGCCAGTCGTTGACTTCGAAACTCTGCTTTATGCTGTGCTCACCCTCGGCGAAGTCGGTGTAGCCTACGTAGCGCGACTCTTTCTGGCTGGCCTTGATGAGGATAGGCGTGTTGGCTGGTATCTTAGTGGTGTAGACGCGGAAATCCAGCCTGAACACGTAGTCGTTGCCGCTTATGGAGTACGACCGGTCGCGAAGCCTTGCCCACTTGGTGTCCTTGCCGAAGTAAGCCTTCATGGTGCTCTCGTCTATGTCCTCGGGAAACATGGCCGTAACCCACTTGCCACCGGCTATGTTCATGTCCCACGTCTGTGACGAGCGGTCGTACCTGTTGCCCTTTTTGCCATCGAAGCCAGACCATCCCTCCTCGTACTTATACTTGTTGTAGGTGGCTTCGTCCTTTACATACACGGTGGTGTTCTGCGCATGCTCAAATGCTTTCTTGGCGGTAGGCACGCCATCGCACGCCACTATGATGCTGTTGTTATTGCCATATTCGCTGAAGTGCTCGAAGGCCTGATTCTCTATCACGGTCACGTTGCGCCCTAATACGAGTACATTGCCATCACTGTTATTTGCGAAGAATTCAAATGCCTTCTTCTCTATCCTCTCCACGTTGTCGCCGATGACCACCTTGTTGCAGCCGGCAGTGACCTTGTTCGGGAACGCACGGCCCTTGATTACGGTCACGGCGTAGCTCTCGCTGCCATCGTAGGCGTAGCCTGGCACGATGATAGTCTGCCCCGATGTGGCGGTGCCGGCAGTGAGCGTCACGGTAGTGCCGTCTGAGTTTATGGCGTATGTGCAGCCGTTGTAGTCGAAAGCGTGCATGGCGAGTATGCCAAGCAGCAGCATGGCGATGGTGCAGGCCGTACGTCTCGCGCCAGCACACGCAGCCATGAGAGAGTGCTTGTAGCTTTTACTGTTGTTCATAATTTAGAATGCGTTTGTTGGTTTGTTCTTGTTTTGTGTATTGCTGTTGATGATGTCAGTCTCCCCAGATGTTTCCGCTGGGGTCTGTCTCGCTGTCGTTATTGGATTTTCCGCCCCATTCCATATCCAGGTCAGAGCCATTTTCTCCTTCTCCTATGATTTGGCCTGTCACGGAATGCCTGTGGCTTGATGCCTGCATGAGGTCAGAGCCTGTGCAGACGGGAATGGATGTGATAATCGGTTTTCTGTAACTTTTTTTCATAATGTCGTCTGAATGTTTTTTACGTCGGGTACGGCAGTACGCTCATGCCCTGATGATTGGTGTTTGGATAATGTTGTTGTTCCGTGTTGGCGTGGACGCAATAAGTCCACATGGGGGCATGCGCGGGCGAGCGTAGATGCCTTCTGATGCCTTTGTTCATCATAAATACTCTTTTGGTTGTGATAAATTACGCTATTGTATAGTGCCGTTGAGTGATGCCGTGAACTGCCAGTGCAGGTCTTGGCACCAGTATTATCCTTCCTGTAAGTGATGCATCCGCCGTGCGAAATGGCCTGAATGTGCTGACCTCTGCGCAAGAGGTGGAGCGCAGGACATAAATAGTTTATATACAGACGGCAGTAACGACTGGGAAAATGATTATGAAAATGCAGGTAAATTGCAAAATATTGTTATGACAAGTGAAAAATATCTTGTTTTTGCATTGGTTTTGAACAGTTTATATTAATTTTGCAGTCGGAAAGTACATGCAGCCCACCTCTTGCGCAGAGGTGGGCTTATTCATTACTTGCAGAACCCTCCTGTTGGCTCTCCACAGCTTTTTGTCATCAGCCTTTTTAATGTATATGCTTGTAGTGCGCGTGTTGGCGTGCCCCATGCCCTGTGATATGAGGCTTAGGTCTATGTGCTCGCGGTAAGCCACCGTGGCCCAGGTGTGCCGCGCCACGTATGAGGTGAGGTGCTGGGAGATGTGTGCTCTGTCGGCAATGAGGCGCAGCAGCGTGTTGTATTTGCACAGGGCCGATGCGTAGTCGGCACAGAGAGGGAATATCCTGTGTGAGCCATCATGCCTGTATCGGGCCATTATCTCGCTCATGCACGGCTCTATCCTCACCCTCACCATCTGTCCCGTCTTGTGTCGGGCGTATGATAGCACGCCGTCTCTCACTTGCTCGTGGGTGAGTGTGTATGCGTCTACGAACGGCATGCCCATGGCGAAGGTGCAGAAGAGGAATATGTCACGGGCCATCCTCAGTTCATGCTCATCGTGAGTGAACTCCAGCCGGCGTATGCGGTGGAGTGCATCCACGTCTATGGCGCGTTTCTCCGTGACGGCATTGCCTGTGAACACGTTGCTGAAAGGGTCTTCACCATGTCCGCTGCGTGTGTCAGTGGCGCGATACAGCGCACGCAGTGAGCGCAGATAGCATGAGCGGGTGTTGGGCTTTATGCCTTTCATGCACAGCCATCGGTCATATCTCTCTATGGTCATGGCATCTATGCTTGCGTCGCAACAGGGTCTCTCAGCATCGGTGAAAGCCTGAAAGGAGCGCAGGGCCGTCATGTAGTTCTGTATAGTGCTCGTGCTTCTTATACTTCTCACCATCTCTATATGCTTGAGCGCCAGGCGCATGAATCCGTGCCGTCTGCGCGTGCGGTGGCCTGTGGCAGAGGGCTTGTCTCTCGTGGCAACGGGCTTGCGTCTTGTGTACCGCGCTTCTACGGCTTTGCTCCTCTTGCCTTTACGGCTTCCATATCGCAGGGGTATTGCTGCCGCGATGATTGCCAACAGTGACTTCATAACGCTCTTTCCAGGCGTGGCGTGCTTTGTGCGGATTAAACTTCTCATGATGCTCTGATTGATGTGTGTACTGTCTGTTGCTTGGTGCTTGTCTTTATTATAAATATAAGTATTCTACCCGAACAGTAGTAGCAAAGCATGGTATTATTGCCGTGATGGAGGTTTTAGAGCACAGACACAATAAAACGGCTGTGCTGACCGTTAGAAAGAACAGTGACCGACGGATGTGCAGCATGATGTACGGCCATGGCTTTTGCAAGGATAACAGACAGGGAAATGGAAAAGAATGACACAATACATGACGGCTCTGCCGCAGCACATGCGGAGACCGTGAGCCGCAGCGTGGGCGACATGACCGTAGGCAAGCCCATGGGCGGAATAGTGAGATTTGCCATACCGCTGATACTCGGCTACATACTCCAGCAGATGTACCTCATCATCGATGCCGTGATAGTGGGACGGTGGATAGGCGTGGGCGCGTTGGCCGCCGTCGGGGCCTCGTCGTCGGTCACGTTTCTTATCATGGGTTTCTGCAATGGGGCCTGCGCGGGCTTCGCCATACCCGTAGCACAGGCTTTCGGGGCCAAGGACTTCAGCAAGATGCGCTCGTATGTGAGCAACGCCGTGCGTATAGGCGCGGTGATGGCCGCCGTGGTGACGGTCATGTCGTGCATGTTCTGCGGCCGCATACTGCGTGTCGTCAACACTCCTGACGACATCTTCGGCGATGCCTACACCTTCCTCATGATGCAGTTCGCCGCCATTCCGTTCACGTTCGGCTTCAATCTGCTGGCGGGACAGATACGTGCGCTCGGCAACTCGCGCCAGCCATTCTACTTTCTCATAGCAGCCTCAGTGGTGAACATACTGCTCGACGTGCTGCTGATACTTGTCCTGGGGCTTGGTGTGGCTGGGGCCGGCATAGCCACGTGGCTATCGCAGGGCGTGAGCGTGGCTCTGTGTCTGTGGTACATAGCCCGGCGCATGCGCGTGCTGATACCACAGGGCGCGGAACGCCGTTACGACAACAAGCGCACAAGCATACTACTAAACAACGGTGTGCCCATGGGGCTGCAGTTTTCTATCACAGGCATCGGCATCATCATGCTTCAGAGTGCCAACAACTCACTCGGTACGATGTACGTGGCGGCCTTCACGGCCTCCATGCGCATAAAGTATCTGTTCACTTGTGTGTTCGAGAACATCGGCGTAGCCATGGCCACCTATTGCGGCCAGAACCTCGGTGCACGACGCATAGAGCGCGTGGCGCAGGGCGTGGCCGATGCCATGAAACTCATGGGTGTGTACTTCCTCGTAACGCTGGCGGTGATATACCCGTTTGCCGATGACATGATGCTGATGTTCGTAGACAGTGGTGAGAAGACGGTGGTGACGCTTGCGGCGCAGTATATGCGCATATCCAACTACTTCTATCCTGCCCTCGGATTGCTCACCATACTCCGCTATTCCATTCAGGGACTCGGGTACAGCAACCTCTCCATGCTCAGTGGCGTGATGGAGATGATAGCCCGCAGCGGCGTGAGCCTGTGGCTCGTGCCCATGCTGGCGTGGACGGGCGTGTGCTTCGGCGACCCCTTGGCATGGTGCATGGCCGACGTGTTTCTCATACCGGCATTCGTGTTGCTCTATCGGCATCTGCGATGGAGACAGTCAGTGTAGGAATGTCAGTTGGAATGCGGCACGTGTATGCTTTGCCTAAACAGAGATGATTTTTGTATGGAAAGGGATTTGGAATAAGAAATGGAGAATAGAAATAACGTGAACACTGTGAATAAGACAAAATGGTATTCACGTTGAAACAAAAATCGAGTAAGAGAAAAACTACTTCGTTTTCCTCCTACTCGATTGTCAATATGCGGTTACACTTCCTCACACACCACCATATCCACGCTGCTGAATATCACCACCAGCTTGTGGATGTGCGTCTTTCGTGCCACATCCTCCACCACGCCGCTCTCGGCATAGCGCGTGACCTGGGCCTTGGCATCCTCGAGGAGTTGCCGCACCTGCTCGTCGGTGGTCGCGGCCTTGCAGTACTTCAGCTCCACGATGTAGCTGTGCTCCATGTCGGGGTAGTTCTCTATGAGCGGACGGAGGAATATGTCGGCGTAGCCGCCCTGGTTGTCGAGCTCGGAGATGGGGCGGTAGAAACGGCACTGGCACGTCATGGCCAGCGTGAAGCCATGCACGTAAGCCTCGCCCTTCTGGCGGTCGCGCTGCGAGGAGTACTGCCTTATGGTGTCAGCGATGTAGCCGAAATAGTCCTTGTAGTTGCCGTCGTATGCCAGCAGGCTCTCCAGGTGGCCTTTCTCGTAGTTGTCAACGGAGAGGTCGTTCTCATCGTAGGTGCTAAGGAGGTACTTGAATATCTGGTCACGCACCACCTCGTTCGGGATGACAAACTTGGTGGCTCCCTTGTATGTGCCGCCAATGGTCACCAGCCCGAAGTAGAACAGCAGGCTCACGAAATTGTCGGGGTCGTTGATGCTATCGGCCGGAAAGCCCTTCTTCAGGGAGCCGGTGACGAAGCCGTCGGTCACGAGCCGCTGTATCACGCGGGCGTCGTGCTCGAAGTTCTTGTCGTGGCGGATGAGCATGCGCAGCTTGTTGTAGTCCACGCGGATGTTGTCCTCCACCATGTATTCAGGGAACTGGCAGTCGTTGCGTATGTAGTTGTCTATGAAGTAGAGCACCATGACGGAGTTGTACATCGTCTCCTTGCCATACCGTGACTTTGCGAAGCAGTAGTTGTCGTACCACGGCTTCATTCTCTCAATGAGCTCATCCACGGTGTGATGGAACGGGCACACGGTGGAGTAGTACGTGAGCATGCCGCGCACCTCGTCCTCGGTGAATCCCATCATGGCGTTGAACTCCGACTCCAGCGAGTAGTTGGTGCCGATGTTGAAGCCGCTCGTGAGGTCGTCCATGGTCACGGGGCTCACGCCTGTCACGAACACACGCTTCAGCGAAGTCTCCGTAGCGGTTTTCACTGCGTCGAAGAACAGGCGCAGATAGCCCTCGCCATGCGTCTGCTGGCGGTACGTGAGCATGTGCTGCGGCTC
>JALFIM010000009.1 GCA_022775985.1 Prevotella sp. | reverse complement strand
AACTATCAATCACGCCAAGACGCAAAAAGGGCGTGATGCTCCTTATTGCGTTCAGCTATGAGGCAGCCTCGGAATGGAAACCTCAATCAACCTAATAAGAATACACCACGCCTATTGCGTGATGCATTGCTAATATACGGTTGATTAAGGCATCCCATACCGAATGCCTTATCACAATTATTTCTGTAACGTTATTTCCATAAAGTTTCCGAGGCTTTTGGCTGAACGCGAAATAATAGCGAATGCTTTGTTTATTTACCAACGATGTCATGTGCAGAGCTATGACGTGCCATCTGTGTAGAACTTATGGTCGCCAACACTTTGCCATAGGTACAAAATTACGAAATAAAGATGAAAATACGGCTTCGTATGGATAGAAAAGTAGGCATATACAGCGTTTTTTCATCATTTGTCGTTGAAAATATGTATGGATATCAGATAAAAACTATAAATTTGTGGCTGCATAATTATTTTGCTTACAATGGAAACAATGACACAAACGCCAGAGTTCGACCGGCTCGCCTTTACGGTGTTGGCTATTGAGGCTTCGGCACAGAAAATGGGAATATCGCCGTCTGAAATGCGAAGACGATTGGATAAGGTGGGGCTTATCAAGAGTCTCATACAGGATTGCTATGATACGTTGCATACAGAGAGTCGTGAAGCCGTTGCGAATGACGTGGTAGAGGCTCTTAGAAATTGGGAGAAAGAAAGATAATGGTAAGTCAAGCACTATATCATGGCTCTAACGCCATTGTGGAACAACCGTTAGTAGACATTGGCAGAAAAGACTTGGACTTCGGGCCTGGCTTTTACCTTACGCCTTTATTTGAACAAGCCTCCAAATGGGCTGTTCGCATTAAGACTATCAGGCGGGCAGGGCAAGCCATTGTGAATATTTATGAGTTCACTCAACCACAAAACAGTAAGATAAAGCGGTTCGATGCTTATAATAAGGAATGGCTCGACTTCATTGTAGACAGCAGAACAGGAAAGCAGCCCTGGAAGGATTACGACATTATTGAAGGTGGTGTCGCAGATGATCGTGTCATTGATGCAGTAGAAGCCTATATCAATGGTTATGCAGATGTGGAGCATACTCTTCGACAGTTAGTTTATCACAAACCAAACTATCAGATTTGCATCTTGAGCCAAGAGGTAGTCGATAAGTGTTTACAATTCAAGTCATACGAAAAGGTGTAATTATTATGTTGGACTTCTTATTATGGAACAAAATAGCACGTATCATAAAGCAGTTGTCTGATACGTTGCATATATCTACAGACAGGGCATTACAGATATTCTATGACTCTGATGTCTGCCGTATGCTCCACGACAAGGAGCTGGGTTTGCATCTGATGAGTGACACATATATTGTTAATGACTTGATTGAAGAACTAAGAGGGAAACAATAATTTTCAAGAATTGGTCACGCCTTACACAAAACCTAATATGTAGAAAGATGCAGATATAAGCATATGATTAGCAAAAAGAGCGTCACAACGCGAATGGTGTAGCGCTCTTTTTGTTATGTAGTGATTCGTATAGTGCCTGTTGTCAATCATCAAGTATCATGGATAGTGATATGCGCTTGCGCTTGATGTCTACGCCTATGACCTTCACCTTGACATGCTGATTAAGCCTTACTGCATCAAGCGGTGAACTGATATACCTTGATGAGAGCTGTGACACATGTACGAGTCCGTCCTGATGTACACCGATATTGACGAATGCCCCGAAATTTGTGATATTGGACACTATTCCCGGCAGCACCATGCCTTCTGAAAGGTCAGTGATTGTACTCACGGATGGGGCAAAAGCGAACGTCTCAAGAGCTGGACGTGGGTCACGTCCTGGCTTGTTCAGTTCCGCCATTATGTCACGCAATGTAGGCATGCCTACGCCCTCGCCAATGTATCTGCTCACATTAATGTCTTTCTGTAAGCCCTTATTGTTAACGAGCTGTGACACAGTGCAGTGCATATCCGTAGCCATGCGTTCTACTATATGATAGCTCTCTGGATGCACACCGCTATTGTCAAGAGGATTCTTGCTGCCGGGGATGCGCAGGAAACCGGCACACTGCGTGAACGTATTTTCGCCCAGCCGTTTCACCTTCTTCAGTTCATTCCTTGACTTAAAGGCTCCATGCTCCTTGCGGTAGTCTACGATATTCTGCGCGAGGCCGTCGCCTATGCCACTCACGTAGCTCAGAAGTTCGCGGCTGGCCGTATTGACATTGACACCTACGGCGTTCACACAGGTCTCCACTACTTGCGAAAGCCGCGTTTTAAGTTTCACTTGGTCTACGTCATGCTGATACTGCCCTACTCCTATACTCTTCGGGTCAATCTTCACGAGTTCGGAGAGTGGGTCTATGAGTCGTCTGGCTATGGAGATAGCTCCGCGCACGGTTACGTCAAGGTCGGGAAACTCATCCCTCGCGCTCTTTGAGGCCGAATAGACAGACGCGCCATCCTCGCTCACCACAAAAACGTCTACGCTACGCCCGAAGTCTATCCCCCGTATGAAGTTTTCCGTCTCACGGCTTGCGGTGCCATTGCCTATGGCTATAGCCTCTACTCCATAATCTCTGGCCATGGCCACCAACTGCTTTGAAGCATGAGCAGCATCGCGCAGGGGAAAGACGTTCTCATAGTGAAGAAACTTACCCTCTGCACTGACACATGCCACCTTGCAGCCTGTGCGAAAGCCTGGGTCTACGCCCATGACCGCTTTCTGTCCGAGCGGTGAGGCCAACAGCAATTGGCGAAGATTGTTGCTGAACACATCAATGGCTTCATCATCGGCAGCCTCACGACCCATACGCATGAACTCTGTCTCTATGGCCGGCAGCAACAGCCGCTTACAGGCATCATGCGCGGCCTCGCGTATCAGCAAGGAGCATTCGTCATTGCCAACAGTGAAAACGCGGGACACCTTGTTCTCAACATCGTCACTGACCGACAGTCCTACCCGCAGAAATCCTTTGTTGGCTCCACGCAGCATCGCCAACAGACGGTGTGACGGGCAACGGCTGAGTGGCTCTTGAAAGTCGAAATAATCGGAGTATCTTGCACACTCTTCCTCTTCAGATTTCGACTTGACTACCTTAGACACTATCATGGCTGTATGTCTGAACTCCTTGCGTACAATGGCGCGTGCGTGCTCGTCATTGTTTATAAGCTCGGCCATTATGTCATTAGCACCTTTGAGGGCATCGTCAACGGTAGCTACATCATTGTTGATGAAGCGGCGGGCATAATCAGACGGGCGGCGGCACTGCCGCTTCATCACGGCCATGGCAAGAGGTTCAAGGCCGTGCTCACGTGCCACCTGTGCCCGAGTGCGCCTCTTGGGCTTATATGGCAAGTATATGTCCTCAAGGGTGTCGGCATCCCAACAGACATTGATACGCTGCCGCAACTCGTCAGTGAGTTGCCCTTGCTGTTGTATGGTGTTTATAATTGTCTGCTTACGCTTGGCCAGTTCCTTGAGTTTCTCATACGATGTCTGTATCTTGAAAATACAGACTTCATCGAGTCCACCTGTCATCTCCTTGCGATAGCGGCTGATGAACGGCACCGTACAGCCCTCATCAAGCAATCGGATAGTGTTCTGAACATTTTTCTTGTCAAGCGACAGCTCATCGGCTATTATCCGGGAAAAATCGTTATTCATCTTATATATATATACTTTTATGTTCTCAACTATGAGAGCACACACTTTCGTCTGTCACCAAACGTCGGATGCTCCTGTGATTACGAATATTACTCGTTTTGAAGTGTAAATTTACAAAAAAGACACAGAACAACAGCATTCCTCCACCATATTTTATCTACGATGCCTATCGTTGATGGCAAAATGTGTTTTTGCGGAGGGTAAACTCTGCCGCATAATTGTTCGAAAATATGACAAAAGTTTTATCGCACATCAAATTATGACTAACTTTGCACAAGTCAATTTAAAAACAACAAATATATAACTCTGCCATGAGGAAAGTGGTAAAAGCCTTCATCGTCTACGCGCAGAAATTGAAATTGCGCCGACTGATATTATTGGTGTCATTAATCGGAATAATGACTACAAAGGCCGTGCCATCATGGTGCGACATATATTCATGGACATTATATCCTAAAATAGAGAGTCTGTTGGCATCACTGTCCCGTCTCGTGCCATTCGCTATCGGTGATATATTTATTCTCATTAGCATTATATGGATAATATCATATCCGGTGTACGCATACCGCAAACAGAGAACGAGTAAGGCCATCATTACAGGAAACGTGATAGAATATATAATGTGGGTATATGTATGGTTCTATGCCTCTTGGGGACTCAACTACTCCCAACAGAACATATACAGCCGCATTGGAATGAAAAGGGTCACGTTCTCACATGACGAGTTCAAGAGTTTCGCTTATGCATACGCAGACAGTCTCAACAAGACCTTTATGAGTGATAAATCAATCAACATTCATGCCACTGACAGCATCGTGCGCCATGGCTACCAAGAGATGCCATGGCGCACGATGGGCATAAACAGTGCAGCGGCAATACGTCCTAACAGCAAGCCGATGCTGCTGTCATGGCTGAGCTCAATAGCTGGAGTCACTGGAAGTATGAGCCCATTTTTCGGTGAATTCACGCTAAATACGGACTTGCGCCCACATGAGTTCCCCGCCACTTACGCTCATGAGTATGCGCATCAGCTCGGCATAGCGAATGAAGGTGAGGCCAACTTCTACAGCTACATGGTATGCACAAACTCACATGACAGGGCGGTCAGGTTCAGTGGATATTATTCCATACTGTTTCATGTGCTGGCACAAGTTCATGGGCTTCTTGGTGAGACCGAGTATAACGAATACATAAAGTGCCTACGAACAGAGGTGAGAGATTTGGCTGAATCAGATCGCAGATACTGGACTGCAAAACGCAGCAGACTGGTGGATGAGACTCAAAACTTTTTCTATAACATATATCTGCATGGCAACAACGTGGATGAAGGTATGAAAAGCTATGCAGGAGTTGTGGGGCATATAATGGCATGGGAGAGATATTGCGCCAGCACATGGAGAGCAAGAAACGCAAGTGACAGCAACGATTAAGATGAAGCCTGTCGGCCATGTAAACCTGAATAATGATGCATAAAATAGCTGAACTGAAAATATAACATATACTTGTAAATAACTTGTAATTACGTTGTTATTATAATATCTGTCATAAACGAGCTGTCGGGTAAAAAACTGCTGCTGATAGTCAGCGTTTATGAAAATAGCGTTAAATCAAGACAAAAAAGGCAACGCAAAATTTGTGTTTCAGATATATTTTATTACCTTTGCCAACGTTTAAAATTAATATCGTAAGCGTATGACAGCAATAATCATTACAATTGCACTGATTGGCTATATACTTATAGCCACGGAATACCTTACGAATATAAACAAGGCCGCTGTGGCCATATTCCTTGGGGCCGTAGGATGGGTGCTTTATATTTGCTACGGTACGGATTTTGTCATGGGTCAGCACCCTGCCGAATATGGAAACTTTCTTCAAGGAGCAAGTCCTACGAGTCTGAATGTAAAGCAGTTTATATCACAGAATATATTTCTGAAATATGTCGGAAAAGCATCTGAGGTGGTGTTGTTCCTGACGGCTACCATGTCAATAGTGGAGATATTGATGAATAATGGCTGCTTTGACTTCGTGCTGCATATCATGCGGACACGCAACAGTCAAAGGCTATTGTGGATTCTCGCTATCGTAACACTGCTTATATCCGTGAATATAGATAACCTCACTACTACGGTCATGATGCTGTTTATGATGCATAAGATAGTAGTGAGCCGTCGGCAGAGAATGATTTATGGCAGTGCCATAGTGCTATCGGCAAATATAGGTGGTGCCATCACTGTGATTGGCGACCCCATAGGTCTGGTTCTTTGGAACAACGGATATGTGGATGCCACCAACTTCTCCATGTCGTTGATATTGCCATGCTTCATAGCATGGGCCTTGCCGATATTCTTGATAGGCAGGACACTGCCCGACACCGTGGACAGAGAGTGTGTGACGCTCACCTACCGTGGTGATGACACGCGGCTCAACGTTTGGCAGAGGTTGTTGATGCTGTTTGTCGGAATCGGCGGACTTTGGTTTATACCCACGTTCCATACAATAACGAGGCTCAGTCCATTTCTCGGGGCACTGTGCGTGTTGTCTGTATTGTGGATTGTCAACGAAGTGGTCAACAGAAAATTGTTGCCAACCAACGAATACATCAACAGGCAGATGCCGCACATGCTGCGTTACGGGGTGATACAGTTGATGCTGTTTGTCATGGGTATAATGCTGTTTCTGGGTGTGCTTGCCGAAACAGGATTTGCGGCAACGGCTGCAGCATTCATACAGGAAAGCATAGGCAATATATGGATAATAGGAGCTCTCGCTGGTATGTTGAGCACTGTACTTAACAATATTGCCTCCACGCTTACTGCAATAACTCTGTGCGTGCCTACGGCATCTGCCTCCATCGCTACCGCACCATTAGACTATGCATCTGCATTCATGCAGAACGGAGCTTTCTGGAAAATGATAGCCTATACCACAACTATCGGAAGCAATATTCTCGGAATAGGCTCCATTGCAGGGCTCGCATACATCAAGGTAGAGCGTGTGCGTATAAGCTGGTATCTTCGCAACATAGGCGTAAAATGCCTGATAGGAGGATTGCTGGGCTTCATAGTACTCATACTGACAGAAACATTATGAAATAAGAATAACTATAATATAATTTATTATGCCGAAGATAAAAACAATTGGTGTACTTACATCAGGAGGCGACGCTCCTGGCATGAACGCCGCTATACGTGCCGTGACAAGAGCAGGTATCTGTAATGGATTTAACATAAAGGGTATATATCGTGGCTACGACGGACTCATAAACAACGAGGTAGTACCGTTCACCACAGAAAATGTGAGCGGAATTATCATGAATGGTGGCACCATCTTGAAAACAGCACGCTCAAAGGAGTTTATGACCGATGAGGGCAAGGAGAAAGCATACAACACATTGGTGGAGAACCAGATTGACGCACTTGTCGTAATTGGTGGCAACGGTTCACTGACTGGAGCAATGGAATTCGCCAAAAAGTATGACGTATGCTGTATCGGACTGCCAGGAACCATTGACAATGACCTCTATGGCACAGATTCCACCATCGGTTATGACACGACAATGAACACTATCGTAGAGTGCGTAGACCGCATACGTGATACAGCCCAGAGCCATGAGCGCATATTCTTTGTTGAGGTGATGGGACGTGATGCCGGTTATTTGGCTCAGAACAGTGCCATAGCAAGTGGTGCGGAAGCAGCCATCATCCCGGAGGACTCTACCGATGTAGACCAGTTGGCACGATTCATGGAGCGAGGCATACGCAAATCAAAGAAGAGTTGCATCGTGATAGTATCTGAGAGCCCTAAATGTGGTGCTCTGTTCTATGCTGACCGTGTACGCAAGGAGTTCCCTCAATATGATGTGCGCGTGTCTATCCTCGGGCACTTACAGCGTGGTGGCCGCCCTTCTGCACACGACCGTATTCTTGCGTCGCGGACAGGTGTCGGTGCCATTGAAGCCATAATGCAAGGACAGCGTAACGTCATGATTGGTGTGCGCAACAACGAGATTGTGTACGTGCCATTGAGCGAAGCTATACGAAGCGACAAGCCTTTCGACAGGAAACTCATAAAAGTCCTTGACGAACTGAGCATCTAAAAGGTTGCATTGTTGGTCGATTTGGGAATTTATGATATGCAATGCTTGCATTATTTGAAATAAATTGATACTTTTGCAAAGAAATCAATAATAAAAGGATATTATTATATGGCACAGATTAACGGGCGTATTTCTCAGATAATCGGTCCTGTCGTGGATGTCTACTTTGACACTGCAGGGCAAGACTCCGAGAAAGTTTTGCCAAAGATTCACGATGCGCTTAAGATTTCCCGTCCAAATGGAAAGGAACTGATCGTAGAAGTGCAGCAGCATATAGGTGAGGATACCGTACGCTGCGTAGCAATGGATAATACCGACGGACTCCAACGCGGACTTGAGGTGATTCAGACTGGCAGTCCTATCACCATGCCGTCAGGCGAGCAGATAAAGGGCCGTATGATGAATGTCATAGGACAGCCTATCGATGGCATGGAAGCCCTTGACATGAAAGGCGCATACCCTATCCACCGTGAGCCGCCTAAGTTTAAGGATCTTTCCACTCACAAGGAGATGCTGGCAACTGGCATTAAGGTCATAGACTTGTTGGAGCCTTATATGAAAGGTGGCAAGATTGGACTGTTTGGTGGTGCTGGTGTAGGCAAGACCGTGCTTATCATGGAGCTTATCAACAACATAGCAAAGCAACACGGCGGACTTTCGGTATTCACCGGCGTCGGCGGGCGTACCCGCGAGGGCAACGACCTTTACAATGAGATGATGGAATCGGGCGTCCTCAACAAGACCACGCTGGTCTACGGTCAGATGAACGAGCCGCCCGGAGCGCGTATGCGCGTCGCGCTGTCCGGTCTTACGATGGCCGAATATTTCCGCGATGTGCAGGGGCAGGATGTGCTGCTGTTCATCGATAATATTTTCCGATTCACACAGGCGGGCAGCGAGGTTTCGGCTCTGCTCGGACGTATGCCGTCGGCGGTGGGCTATCAGCCTACGCTGGCGAATGAGATGGGCGCG